>NZ_RZSC01000689.1:0-3104 GCF_003998155.1 Mesorhizobium sp. M1E.F.Ca.ET.063.01.1.1 | reverse complement strand
CCATCGCCCTCCAGCGTCACGTCTCCTTCCAGAACGACCATGAACTCATCCGCCGGGTAGTTGTCGTAGTGCTCGGAATAGGGTCCGCAGCGCCAGATGCCGGATTTGACGCCGCGTTCGGGGCGGGAGAAGTATGCATAGTCCCGGCCAACCGGCAGGCCCTCGATCAGCTCGGCATATTCGAGCGGGAGATCAGGTAATTGCTGCCATCCTTCAGGGCCAGCCGAGGAAAAACGGATCGGTCGATACATGGTGAAGCCTCAAGATTGCGTGTGGAATTGACCGGTACCCTGCGTGCGAGGCATTCCCGTTGACAAGTGACAAGATTTCTCCCTGAGTAAGTTCAGGTTACGGAGGAACTATGAGGAAATATCAATCGCTCACTGCCTTGCGCGCTTTTGAAGCCGTTGCGCGCTTCAAAAGCATCTCAGCTGCCGCCGGCGAGCTAAACGTGACCCGGCCTGCGGTGTCAAAGCAAGTGACGCTTCTGGAGAATGATATGGGCTGTGCTCTGCTCACGCGCAGCGGCAATGCGATCCGCCTGACGCCAGCCGGAAACGAGCTATTCCTAGCACTCAGGCAGGCATTCGTACTGATCCATTCGACAACTGAAGCGATCAGCCGCAGGGCAAAACAGGGACAGCATCTCCGGGTGTTGGTCTGCCGCGACTTCGCCTCTAGCTGGCTAGCGGGTCAGGTCGGCACATTTCTAGTCGCCAACCCGGGCATCTCCGTGGAGATATTCGCCGAAAAGAACGGCAACTTCCGTTTGGACGAGGATTTCGATTTCCGCATCTTTTATGGAATGAAAGGGGCAACATCGTGCGATGGCTTCGAAGAAACGCAGCTTTGTCACTGGATCGACATGCTGGTCTGCACGGAAACGTTTGCGGGGTCCTATATTGGCAAGGGGCGGAAGCTGTGCGAAGCACCCTGTCTCGTCGACGCTAACTATGACGTTTGGGACGAATGGTGTGCACTGACTGGAATTGATCCTGGCGGCCCTCGAGGACAGCAGACCGTGTTCAACGAGACGACTCTATGCCTCTCGGTCGCCGCGTCAGGTGGAGGCCTGACCGTCGGTGACAGCTTTCTCTCATTGCCCGCCATCCGCACAGGCGAACTGATCGTCCCTCATCAGGTAGGCCTCGTCAGTGCGCAACACTACGCCCTTTTGAAACCGCAGGGT
Source organism: Mesorhizobium sp. M1E.F.Ca.ET.063.01.1.1 (assembly GCF_003998155.1). NCBI lineage: Bacteria > Pseudomonadati > Pseudomonadota > Alphaproteobacteria > Hyphomicrobiales > Phyllobacteriaceae > Mesorhizobium > Mesorhizobium sp. M1E.F.Ca.ET.063.01.1.1. Next base: position 1,915 of record NZ_RZSC01000689.1, on the reverse strand, counting down.
CGCTCGACAGGATTGGCGGGTCGGAAATTCGAAGCTTGGTTGCGCGGCGCGATCGAAGCTTATCAGGTGACAGTGCTTCAGGTGCTGTCAGAGAAGGCTATTCAGGTGAGAGAGCGCCCAATATCCGGCCCAGGCAGGCTAGCTTAGTTGTGGAGCCTCAATAGGTTGTCCTCGATCAGGGCGAGGCGGCTGATAGGTGGTTTTGACTTTAGGCTGCCGTGTGGGCGATGCCAATTGTATCGGTGCAGCCAGACCGGCAGTTCTGCGGCACGATGATCGGATGTCGGATAGGCAATGGCGTAGGCCCATTCGCGCAGCGCCGTCTGGATGAAGCGCTCAGCCTTGGGCGTATAGGGCCTTGTCGTGACGTGCTTGAGGCCGAGATCGCGGCAGGCCTTGGCGAAAGCCTTCGATCTGTAACAGGAACCGTTGTCGCTCATGACGCGCGCTATCGCGACGCCGAGGCTGGCATAGTAGGCCACCGCCGCCTTGAGGAAGGCGATGGCGCTCTCCTTTTTCTCGTCGGGCAGGATTTGCGAGAAGGCGATGCGGGAAGCATCGTCGATGCAGACATGGACGAACTCCCAGCCAGCGCCGCGCGACTTGCCCTTTTGCGGATCGCCGGTGATGCGATGGCCGACTTGGCTGAAGCGTCCGAGCTTCTTGATGTCGATATGGATCATTTCGCCGGGATGCTCTCGTTCGTAGCGCCGGACCGGTTCGGCCGGCTCAATATCCCTGAGCCGCGACAGCCCGGCACGCTTGAGGACCCGGCTGACGGTGGCGGGCGAGACGCCGACCTCCATGGCGATATGCTTGCCGGTCAGCCGCTGGCGGCGCAAGGCGACGATGCGCTCGGCCACGGCCTGTTCGGTCAGGCTCGGCATGACGATGGGCCGAGACGAGCGGTCGACCATGCCGGCCCGCCCTTCGGCCTTATAGCGCTCGACCCAGCGCGCCACGATCTTCCGTCCATAAACGGCAACTACGACCGATGTCATCTGGGTCGAACACCATAAAGTACTCGTTCATGGTACTCCTGCTGCCTCAGTCTGGTAAAGCCGCTACGCATAAAGAACTGACGAACGTCTCTCCACAGCCGTCCTCGTCAACTATCGTGGGCGAGCCTTCGAGTACGTACATGAACTCGTCTTTTGGATAGTTCTGACTGTTCCCTGTAAGCTGGCCATTCCCATATTCCCACACGGTTCTGACCAGGCAGCAGTTGCTCATGCTTCAGGGCGTGACGCCTTGACCGAGCACGTTGACCAGCAGACTCGAGCTCGGCTGGAAGAACATCGCCAGCCTATTTTGGGTTTGAGCTTTCCCCGCAGCCATACGCGCGCGTTCTTCGGTCGGCGAGACCCCGTAGGACGATCGATAGGCTTGCGTGAAATAGGATGCGGACGAATATCCGCAGGCAAAGGCAATCCTGGCAATCGGAAAGCGTGTGTTGACAAGCAGCGATTGCCCTTTCTGCAGGCGCAGTGCGGTGTAGAACCTGCCTGGAGCGACACCAAACTCGCTCTCGAAACGGCGATGCAGCTGGCGAATGGACATATTGGACCGCGCTGCGATTTCTTCCAGTGACAGGGGTTTAGCGATGGCCTGACGCATGGCCTCTATCGCCAGCGATAGTGTCTTGTCCCTGATGACTAGGCTGGTGTCGGCGTCTTTCAGGAAGAAGCATTCGCGTACGTATCGCGCGACCTCCTCGCCCTGATGCTGCGCGAGCCAGGTCAGCATCATGTCCAGCACAGCCATCCCTCCACTGCAGGTGATGATACGTCCGCTTTGTTCAACGCCTGAGCTGCGGAAATTCACGTCTGGGAACCGCTCCCGAGCACTTTCGAACTCTTCCCAGTGGACGGTCGCGACGCGGTTTGCGAGCAGCCCCGCCTGCGCGAGCAGGAGT
>NZ_RZSC01000688.1:0-3105 GCF_003998155.1 Mesorhizobium sp. M1E.F.Ca.ET.063.01.1.1 | reverse complement strand
CTTCAACCCTGCGACCAAATATGTGGCGACGCATCGGCCGGAGTCGCTCACTTGGCAGAACACGCAATCGCTTGGGCCGGATGTCGTCGCAAGGCTGAGGCAGCTCAAACAGGAAGACGGACCTGACCTGCTTATCCAGGGATCGGGCAATCTGATCCAGACCTTGCTCGCCAACGGGCTGATCGACGAGATCCGGCTGATGACCTTCCCGCTGTTGCTGGGCAAGGGCAAGCGGCTGTTCGGCGATAGCGCGATGCCGGCCGCCTTCAAGCTCATCAAGTCACAGGTCTCGAGCACCGGCGTCATCATGGCGACCTATGAACGCGCGGGCGAAATCCGCACCGGCTCTTTTGCTCAACAGGAGCCTTCGGAAGCCGAGCTTGAACGGCGCCGGAACTGGAAGTAGCGGGCCGAGGCATACACCAAGCTGGAGCACCCCTCATCCGACCGAGCTTCGCTCGGCCACCTTCTCCCACAAGGGGAGAAGGTGAGCTCGGCACATGCGGCCCAGCAGATGTCCAGCGTCGACGATTGGCTGCAACGCCGGCGCTGTCTTCCCTTCTCCCCTTGTGGGAGAAGGTGGATCGGCGCGCAGCGCCGAGACGGATGAGGTGTTCCAGCGAGATGCTACCTCACGCCGCCTGACGATAGCGCGCCAGACCCTCGCGGATATGAGCAGCGAATGCCTCTGCCGCGGGCGCGATGGCGTGCTTCGGCAGATGCAGGTTGACGGAAAAGTTCGGCAGAGCCGGCAGGTCGGCATCGGACAGGATGTCGAGATCGGCCGGAACCGTCGAGGCAAGCCAGGTGGTCACGGCAAGGTCCGAGCGCACGGTCGCCGTCGTGGCGTCGATGTTGCCGTTCTCGAACACGGTGCGCCAATCGAGTCCATGGGTGCCAAGCGCCGCCAGCACCGCCGGACGGAAGGCGCAGGTGCCCGCGACCATCGATACCGGCAGCGGCCGCTTCAAACGCGCCGAGCCGCCTCTGGCGCCGACCCAGACCAGGCGGTCGACAGCCAAGCATTCTCCGGCGGTCGGGCCGGCCCGCTCCTCGATAACGGCGAGATCGATCGTCCCTGCAGCCAGCGCCGCCGCGAGTTCCGGCGAGGAGGCGCAGACCAGCGAGATTTCCACCTGTGGATGGGCTTCCGCATAGGTCTTCAACACAGGTTGAAGCAATGTGCCGACAAGATCGTACGGCACGCCGATCCGCACCCGGCCCGCGACCGCCTTGCCGCCCATCTCGGCGATGATCTCGTCGTTGAGCTGCAAGAGGCGCTTGGCCCTGTCGAGCAGCCGCTCGCCGCAGCGCGTCAATCTCAAGCCACGCCGGCCGCGCTCGAACAGGCTCTGGCCAAGCACCTCTTCCAGCCGCTTGATCTGCTGGCTGACGGCACCTTGGGTGAGGTTGAGCGCATTGGCTGCCGCCGTCATGCTCGCCTTGTCTGACGTGGTGACGAAGGTACGAATGAGCGTGGTATCGAGATCTCGGATCATTTCGCCATTATAGATGCTAATGCAGATCATATCAAACATTGCATTTACTGATGAGACGAAGCGCCTAGCATGCCGGCTTCCTTCGACCGGGAAAGCCGCATGTCCGAAACCATCATTCCCCTTGTGCTGTTCGCGCTGATCTCCACCTCGACGCCCGGCATCGCCACGACGCTGTCGACGGCATCCGGGGCGCAGTTCGGCTTTCGCCGCTCGGTGCCGCTGATGGCCGGCAGCGCCGCTGGTCTGGCTTCGGTAGCGGCGGCGGGCGCGGCCGGCCTCGCCGGACTGCTGGCGGCCGTCCCTTCGCTGCAGGTCGCCATGAAGATCGCAGGCTCGCTCTATCTGATCTGGCTGGCGGTGAAGATCGGCCGCAGCGGCCCGCCCAATCTCGACGTGACCATCGCCAAGCCGAACAGCTTTTTCGGCGGCGCCGGCATCCAGTGGATGAACCCGAAGGGTTGGGCGATGGGGCTTGGCGCGGCCGCATCCTTCGCGGCGCTTGCCGACGGCCCGCTGCACCTTGCGCTGCTGCTCGGTGCCGTGTTCGGTCTTTCCGCGGCTCTCTCGCTGTCGTTGTGGTGTGTGGCCGGCACGCTGCTCGCCCGCCTGCTCCGAACCGAGCGGCAGTGGCGCGCGCTTAACGTCGTGCTTGGCCTGCTGCTGGCCGCCTCGATCCTGCAGATGTGGCGGCCAGCTTGACGCTGGTTCTTCGCCCCACAAAGTGGACTACGGCATGCACACGTTTCCAAGCGGCTGGTCTTTGGCGATAGCGTGCATGGCAGCTTGGCGCATGCATAGTCTTATGCTGCGCTGGTCGACCCCCACTCCGTCTCGGCTACGCCGAGCCACCTCTCCCCCGATCGACGGGGTAGAGGAAGGCGCCAAGCTTTTTGCCGTCGACGCTCGTCCAGCAACGCTCCCTTCCTTTCCCTCCGGAGGGGGGAAAGGTGGCGCTGCGAAGCAGCGACGGATTGGGGGAACCACGTGGCAATCAAGCTTCGGCCCGATCAGTCACGTCAGTCACAGAAGATGCGTGCATAGCGTAGCCGAAGGTGGCGGCGAGGTGCCTAGCTCTTAGACCGCATAGCGCGCCGCAGGCTTGGCGGCGAACAGACTGCCGTAGAACTGGTCCCGCGCGCCGAGATAGGTGTCCAGCCCGGCCGCATCGGCCAGCCCCGGAGCGGTGACGGTTTCGCCCTGGGCAAACCCGGCAAGGGCCGCATCGACCAGATCGTCGGCGCTCATCACCCAGTCCTGATTGATCCGGTCGAGGCTGATTCCGGAAGCGTCCCAGAACTCGGTGCGGATCGGTCCGGGCACCACGGACTGCACCCTCACCTTGGTGCCTGCGACTTCCTTCTGCAGCGCTTCGGTGAAGTTGACGACATAGGCCTTGGTGCCGCTGTAGATGCCGCCGACGGCGATACCATAGGCGACCACCGAGGCGATGTTGACGATGGCGCCGCGGTCGCGCTTAAGCAACCCCGGCAGCACCGCGCGGGTCAAACGCGTCAAGGCAACGACGTTGACCTTGATCATGCGCTCGGCAGCGTCGGCATCGGCTTCGGCCACCGTCTCGATGCCGCCCATGCCGGCGTTATTGACC
>NZ_RZSC01000687.1:0-3107 GCF_003998155.1 Mesorhizobium sp. M1E.F.Ca.ET.063.01.1.1 | reverse complement strand
CCGCCCCGGCCGACAACTCGGCTCCTGCCGATGGATCGGCGCCGGCCGACAACTCGCAGAACTGATCCGCACAGGCGCTTCGGCCGATCACGGCCGCTGGACCAGAAGAGCCCGGGTTTCCCGGGCTTTTCTTTTGGCGCTCGGCAGCCTACCTCTGGCCCATCCTTCTTGTGTTACAGGAGCCCATCGCGATGGCCGGCTACGACTATGATCTCTTCGTCATCGGCGGCGGCTCGGGTGGGGTGAGGGCGGCTCGCGTGGCGGCATCCCTCGGCAAGCGCGTCGCCATCGCCGAGGAATATCGCTATGGCGGCACCTGCGTCATCCGCGGCTGCGTGCCGAAGAAGCTCTATGTCTATGCCTCGCAATTTCCCGAGCATTTCACTGATGCGGCCGGCTATGGCTGGACGGTGCCCGAGGCAAGGTTCGACTGGCCGACGCTGGTCGCCAACAAGGACAAGGAGATCGCCAGGCTGGAGGCGATCTACAAGAAGAATGTCGTGGGCGCGGGCGGCGAGGCTTTCCACTCGCGCGCCGTGCTGGTCGACCCGCATTCGGTATATCTGGTTGCCGAGGACCGCACCGTCAGCGCCGACCAGATCCTGATCGCCACCGGCGGCAGGGCGGCGCCGCATCCGGCGCTTTCCGGCCACGAGTATTGCATCTTCTCCAACGAGGCGTTCGATCTCAAGCAGTTGCCGAAGGCGATCATGATCGAGGGCGGCGGTTACATCGCCGTCGAGTTCGCCAACATTTTCCATGGACTGGGCGTCGACACCACGCTCGTCTACCGTGGTCAGGAGATCCTCAGCCGCTTCGACATGGACCTTCGCCGCTCATTGCACGAGACCATGGAGAAGAAGGGGATCAGGATTCTGTGCCACTCGGTCTCCGAATGGGTGCGCAAGAACCCGCAGGGCAGGCTGGACGTGCTGCTCTCCGGCGGCCAGACGCTGACGGTCGACCAGGTGATGCTGGCGATCGGCCGTATCCCCAACACCGAGAATATGGGGCTCGAAGGCGTTGGCGTGGAACTTGGCAAGACAGGTGCGATCGTTGTCGACGAATATTCCCGCACCAATATCGAGAATATCTGGGCGATCGGCGACGTCACCCACCGCGTGCAGTTGACGCCGGTCGCCATCCACGAGGCGATGTGTTTCATCGAGACCGCCTTCAAGGGCAATCCGACGGCGGTGGATCATGACACGATCCCGACGGCCGTGTTCTCGCAGCCCGAGATCGGCACTGTCGGCCTGTCGGAGGATGAGGCGGTCAAGCGCTTCCCGGACATCGAGATCTATCGCGCGTCCTTCCGCCCAATGCGGCACACGCTGTCGGGCCGCGACGAGAAGATGCTCATGAAGCTCGTGGTTGACGGCGTCACCAGAAAAGTGCTCGGCGCCCATGTTCTGGGACCGGATGCCGGAGAGATGGCGCAGCTTCTCGGCATTCCGCTGAAGGCCGGGCTCACCAAGGACGATTTCGATCGCACCATGGCGGTACATCCGACCGCGGCCGAGGAACTGGTCACCATGTACAAGCCGACCTATCGCGTGAAGAATGGCGAGCGCGTCTAAGGTTCCGTTCCGGGCAATCATGATGGAATCCGCCGCCGGCAATGCCGGCGGCGGGAAGTCTCAAGTTCAAAGCAGCGTGCCGCGCAGGATCACGAGCGCCACCGAGAAGTAGATCACCAGCCCGGTGACATCGACCAGCGTGGCGACGAACGGCGCCGAGGCGCTCGCCGGATCGAAGCCGATGCGCTTCAGCGCGAAGGGCAGCATCGATCCCGAGAGCGAGCCGAAAGTGACGATGCCGATCAGTGCCGCACCCACCGTTGCCGCGATCAGCATCCAGTGCGGGCCGTAGTCGTAGAGGCCGAGACATTGCCAGAGCGTGATGCGGCAGATACCGACGACGCCGAGGATCGAGCCGAGCACCAGTCCTGTCGGCAGCTCGCGCAAGGCGACGCGCCACCAGTCGCGCAGGCCGATCTCGCGCAGCGCCAGCGCGCGGATGACCAGCGAGGTCGCCTGCGAGCCGGAATTGCCGCCGGAGCTCATGATCAGGGGGATGAAGAGCGTCAGCACGATCGCCTTCTCCAGCTCCCCCTCGTAGCTCTGCATGGCGTTGGCCGTCAGCATCTCGCTGACGAACAGCGCGCAAAGCCAGCCGGCGCGCTTCTGGATCATGGCGAGGAAGCTCATCTTCATGTAGGGCTCGTCCAGCGCCTCCATGCCGCCGAAACGATGCACGTCCTCGGTCGTTTCCTCGACCATCGTGTCGATGATATCGTCGATGGTGACGATGCCGAGAAGCTTGCCGTGGTCGACCACCGGGAGGGCGAGCAGGTCGTATTTGGAGATCGTCTGGGCGAGCGTTTCGCGATCGGTGAGCGGCGTGACCGTCACCGGCACGCGATCCGGCGCCACCGACAGGATCGAATCCTCCGGCTCGCCGGTGATGAGGCGGCGCAGCCCCGCCGAACGCAGCAGAAGCTGCGTTTCCGGATCGACGATGTAGATCGCGTAGACCGTCTCGCGCGTCCGCTCGACCTTGCGGATGTAGTCGAGCGTGCGGCCGACGGTCCAGTCCGAGGGCACGCTGACGAACTCCGTCGTCATGATCGAGGCGGCGCTGCCTTCGGGATAGCCCAGAATAGAAAGCAGCGTTGCGCGCAGCGGCGGGGCGAGCGCGCCAAGCAGCTCTGAGCGGGCCGGCTCATCCAGCTCGCGCAGGATGTCGGCCGCGCGGTCCACCGACATCGCGGTCAAAAGCTTGCTCGCCTTGGCTCGCGGCAAGGCCTCGGCGAGTTCCGGGGCGCTTTCGAGTTCCGGCTGATCGAAAATCTCGACCAGCCGCTCGAACGGCACCGCGCAGAGCAACTCGATGGCCGTCTCACGGGGCTCATGATTGAGGGCTTCGACGACGTCGGCGACGTGATCGTTGGCAAGCACACGGGCGACGGCGACGGCTTCGTCGTCCAGTACGAGTGCGAATTCGTTCATGGCTCACTCCTTGCCGTCCGGCAGGACGTGAGCCGTCAGGTCACGTCAAGGCGGACGGCGGTTGCGTTCGACTGTGACTGTCGCCAGGCATGGCGG
>NZ_RZSC01000686.1:0-3110 GCF_003998155.1 Mesorhizobium sp. M1E.F.Ca.ET.063.01.1.1 | reverse complement strand
CGCCCGTTGAGCCGTCGAGCAGCCAGACGAGCACCGGAAACGAGACGAAGCAGGCAGCGAAGAAATCGTAGGGCGCCTGGGCGAGCACCGCGAGCGCTCCGGCGGCAAACGCCACCAGCGCCCGCCGCCACCCCCACAGCAGAATTATCCGGCCGGCAAAGCGCTGCATATAGCTTCCCAAGTCGCGCGAATCAGGCAGCCTGAGATTTAACAGGCCGCGCCGCGTGATCCAAACACGGATGAGCGCAGCCTAATTCACGGTCGCGCGAGAGCGCGGCCGCTCTCGCTTTTTGACCAGCCGCATCTCTGCAACGCCACGCGATTCCGCTTGGCTGCAAAATCCTCAACGATGCCAGCCATCGATCCGCAGGCCGCTCAGCTGCTCGGCCTCTTCCTTCGAGACCACGCGCATGGTCTGGGTGAATGTCCATACGTGGCCTTCGGGATCGCAAGCCCGGTATTGCCTTTCGCCGTAGAAATGATCGACGGGCTCCTCAATGATTTCGGCCCCCGCCATGCGCGCTTTTTCGCAATGAGCGTCGAGGCCTTCCCGCAGACGGATGTAAACCGACTGGGTGTTCTTGCCGCCGACCGAGGCCGGGCTGGCAATATGCTCGACCCATTCGGAATCGACGATGATGTAGCCCTCGCCGAACCGCATTTCGGCATGGACGAGCCGCCCGTCGGCATCGCTCACCACCATGCTGGGCTCGAAACCGAAGGCTGCCTGAAGCCACGCCAGAGCCGCGCGCGGATCGCGATAGAAGGCGCCGGAGCCCAGGACTGCGTGCTTGAACGGGTCGTCGACCGGCATGGCCCTAAGATGTCAGGCCTGCTCGGTGCGTGCCGCGCGGCGGCGCTGCCGTTCGCCCTTCGGGCTCTGCACGATGCGCACCCGCTTGACGCGGCGCGGGTCGGCGTCGAGCACGTGGAATTCGAAGCCCGGTATGGCCTGCACCACCTCGCCTCGGGCCGGGACCCGGCCAAGCGTGTTGAAGATCATGCCGCCGATGGTGTCGACATATTCGCCATGCTCGCCGGCGGCGAAATCCTCGCCGATCATCTTGGCGACCTCGTCGATCTCGGCCTTGCCGTCGACAACGAATACGCCGTCGCCGGCCTGGGTGATCATCGGCTCGTCGTCGTCGTGCTCGTCCTCGATGTCGCCGACCACCATCTCGACGATGTCCTCCAGCGAGGCGAGGCCGTCGGTGCCGCCATATTCGTCGATGACGAGCGCCATCTGGGTGCGGGTCGTCTGCATGCGCCCCATCAGGTCGGAGGCAAGCATGGAGGGCGGCACGAACAGCACCGGGCGGATCAGGTCGAGATCGCCTATGGTGCGCGCGAGATCGACCTGGGCGAGATCGAGAACGGTCGGCGTCGGGGTCTTCCTGTTCGCGCGGCCCTTCTTGACGCGGGCGACCTTGGTGATGTGGGCAAGAACGTCGCGGATGTGGACCATGCCGCGCGGATCGTCGAGCGTTTCGGAATAGACCGGCATGCGGGAATGGCCGGACTGCTCGAAAAGGCCAAGCAGATCGCCGAGCGACGTGGTGATCTCGACCGCTTCGATGTCGGCGCGGGGCACCATCACATCCTCGACGCGCACCTCGCGCAGCCGCAGGATGTTGTTGAGCATGGCGCGCTCGCCGGGCGAAAAGGATTCGGCATCGCTCGCCGTCTCGGCCAGCGCGCCGGCGATCTCCTCGCGCAGGTTGGTGCCGTTGCGGTGCCGGAACAGGCCAAGCACGCGATCGAAGAGCGAAGGACCGGCATGCGAGGGCTCAGCGGCCGCGCTGCCGGTCGGAATACTCGGACTGGAGCCGTCTTCCGTCTTTTCGGAAGGCTTGGCCGCACTGCCAGCTTCCGGACGGGCGGCAGTTTCTGGTTTGTCGTTCATCGCCATCGGGTCAATTGGTCTTTTTTGTTACGCGTAGGGATCGGGAATGGCAAGCCTCGCAAGCGCCGCGCGCTCGATTGCTTCCATCTCCTCGGCCTCGGCGTCGGTCTCGTGATCATAGCCCAGAAGATGCAGCAGGCCATGGATGACGAGATGGGTGATATGGTTCGCCAGCGGCTTGTCTTCCAGGGTGGCCTCACGCGCGACCGTCTCGGAGGCCAGCACGATGTCGCCCAGCATCGGCGGCAGCTTGCCTCCTTTCGGGAAGGAAAAAGCCGGAAAAGACAAGACGTTGGTCGGTTTGTCCTTGCCGCGCCATTCGGCGTTGAGGGTCTGGATATGGGCGTCGTCGGAAAAAACGATGCTGAGCTCCGAGGCGCCGTTCGAGCCGGCCTCGGCAAGGGCGGCGGCGGCCGCTCGATCTACCAGTCGTGCCAACTCCGCTTCCTCGGGCCAGTCGCCGGCCTCGATGAAAATATCGATGTCGAGCGGCGTCTCGCCGCTGGATCCCGGATTTTCAGCCATGGGGCTTTATTTCTTGTCTGAGCATGATCTTTCCCGAAAACCGCACACACTTTTCGGGATCATGCTCTAGTTCTCGGCGCCCAAGCCTCTCGCCAGCTTGCCGTCGCGATCATAGGCCTTGACGATCTCGGCGACCAGCGGATGGCGCACGACGTCGCCCTCGTTGAAGCGGACCGTGACGATGCCCGGCACGCCGTCGAGGATGCGCAGCGCCTCGACCAGGCCCGACTTGGTGTTGGGCGGCAGGTCGATCTGCGTCGGATCGCCGGTGACGATCATGCGCGAGTTCTCGCCGAGACGGGTCAGGAACATCTTCATCTGCATCGGCGTGGTGTTCTGCGCCTCGTCGAGGATCACCGCCGCATGCGCCAGCGTGCGGCCGCGCATGAAGGCCAAAGGCGCGATCTCGATGACCTCGGCGGCGATCGCCCGCTCGACCTTGTCGGCCGGCATCATGTCGTAGAGCGCATCATAGAGGGGCCGCAGATACGGATCGACCTTCTCCTTCATGTCGCCGGGCAGGAAGCCCAGTCGCTCGCCGGCTTCGACCGCCGGGCGCGAGAGCACGATGCGCTCGACCATGCCGCGCTCGAGCAGCATCGCCGCGTGCGCCACCGCCAGATAGGTCTTGCCGGTGCCGGCCGGGCCGATGCCGAAGACCATTTCGGAGCGCTCCAGCGCC
>NZ_RZSC01000685.1:0-3112 GCF_003998155.1 Mesorhizobium sp. M1E.F.Ca.ET.063.01.1.1 | reverse complement strand
AACTGGGGCGGCAGCGCCTATCCCTGGCTGTCGCGCGAAATCCTCGGGCTGCTCGCCAGTTCGGCGGTTATCTGGGGCGCTTTTGCGCTGCGGCTCATGCGCGCCGACGAGCCGCTGATCTCGCTCGAGGTGCTCAGCAACCCGATCGTGCTGGCCGGCACCCTGTCCTTGTTCCTGCTGCAGGCCGCCAATATCGGCCTGGCGGTCTATCTGCCGGTCTACCTGCAGTCGATCGTCGGGCTTTCGGCCAGCGAATCGGGCGTTGCGCTGCTCGGGCTGATGCTCGGCACCGTCGCCGGCGCCACCTTCAGCGGCCGCACCATCCCGCGCTTCTTCCACTACAAGCGCATCGCCATGTTCGGTATCACCTTCGCGATCCTGTGCATCGGCGTGCTCAGCGCCATTGCGGGCCAAGCTTCGCTGCTCGAAGTCGAGATCCTGACGACCTTGATCGGCATCGGCACTGGAACGACTTTTCCGGTCAGCACGGTTTCGGTCCAGAACGCGGTCGACCGCGCGCATCTCGGCGTCGCGACCGGGGTGCTGACGTTCCTGCGTTCGCTAGGCGGCGCGCTCGGCGTCGCAATGCTCGGCGCCGTTGCGCTCGGCTACGGCTTGCCTTTAGCCGCCGAGGGCTCGCTCACCCGCATCGAGGTCACCTCGGTGACGCCGTTCGTGATGATCTTCCTTACCGCCGGCATCACGCTTGTCCTGGCGCTCCTCGCGTTGGCGTTGATGCCGGAAAAGCCGTTACGCGGGCCAGGCTGAGCATTCGGCGCCGGTGCTCTCGGAGTAGCCGCGCGGCCTTTTTGAGCCAAGCTGCCAGAGCAATTCAGCGACCGGCAGAGCGCTGAGGTGCTCTGCCATTTGTTTCACTCGTGGACGCCGAGCTTCTTCTGGAGGCTGGTCGACGAGGTCGTGTACTGGAAAACAATGCGCTCGCCGGGGCTGATGATGCGCTTGGCCGCCTGCGCCATCAGAGCGACCTCGTGGAAGCCCGACAGGATCAGCTTCAACTTGCCCGGATACCAGTTGATGTCGCCGACGGCGAAGATACCGGGGACCGACGTCTGGAATTTCTCGGTGTCGACCGGGATAAGGTTCTCATGCAGGTTCAGCCCCCATTCGGCGATCGGCCCGAGCTTCATGGTGAGACCGAAGAACGGCAGCATGCGGGTGCAGGGCACCTCGATATCGCCATCCGGGCCGCCCTTGATGGTCGCGGATGAAAGCCGGCCATCGGCGCCCGCAAGGCCGCTCACCTGACCGACAAGGAATCGCAGCTGCTTCATCTCCTGCATGGCATACATCTTGTTGACGCTGTCGGGCGCTGCCCGGAACTCCGGGCGCCGGTGGACGAGCGTCACGCTCTTCGCGACCGGCTGCAGGTTGAGCGTCCAGTCGAGCGCCGAGTCGCCGCCGCCGACGATGACGAGGTCATGGCCGCGGAAATCCTCCATGCGCCGGACGGAGTAGAAGACGCTCTTTCCCTCATAATCCTCGACACCAGGGATGGGCGGGCGCTTGGGTTGGAACGAACCGCCGCCTGCGGCAATCACCACCACCTTGGCCTCGAACACCTCGTTTTCATCCGTGGTGACGCGGAAGCTGCCGTCCTCGAGCTTTTTGAGGCTCGAGACCATCCGGTTGAAGGTGAACCCCGGCTTGAACGGATGTATCTGTTCCATGAGCTTGTCGACCAGCCCCTGCGCCGTGATGATCGGCCAGCCGGGAATGTCGTAGATCGGCTTTTCCGGGTAGAGCTCGGCGCATTGCCCCCCGGGACGGTCGAGAATGTCGATCAGATGGCACTTCATGTCGAACAGGCCGAGCTCGAACACGGCGAACAGACCGATCGGCCCCGCCCCGACAATGAGTACGTCCGTCTTGATCGTGTCCGTCATCAGCTCCGCCCCATTTTGGGAATGGTGGGGACAGTGCATGAGCTATGGCCTGCTGCCAAGCGGCCACGGGCAAAATTGGAAAATGGAGAGTTGGCTCAGCCCTGGCGCTCGGGCACGCGCACGACAAGCCCGTCGAGCGCGTCGCGCACCTTGATCTGGCAGGACAGGCGCGAGTTCGGCTGGACGTCATAGGCGAAGTCCAGCATGTCCTCTTCCATCGCCTCGGGCTCCCCGACCTCCGCGATCCAGGCCTCGTCGACATAAACATGGCAGGTCGCGCAGGCGCAGGCGCCGCCGCATTCGGCCTCGATGCCGGGCACCGCGTTGCGGATCGCGTTTTCCATGACGGTCGAGCCGTTCTCGGCTTCCACGTCGAATCGAGTGCCGTCATTGGCGATGAAAGTCAGCTTGGTCATTTGTCACCTGAAGGAGTCGCAGCCGAGATAATCACTCCGCCGCACAAGTCAACTGCGGCAGGAAAACGCCACCAAATGACGTTTTTCGGAAGATGGCTGTTCGCCGACGCGTCGCCCGAATCCTCCCGGCGCGATGCTTCAGCGGCTGATGGCGGCGATGAAATCCCGCACTTCGTCGATCAGCATGCCGAGCTTCTTCAGGGTGCGGGTGTCCTCGGGCTGCTTTTCGATGGCTGCGGCGCATTCGGCGACGGCAAAGGCACCGATGCCGCGCGCCGAGCCTTTCAGGCTGTGAGCTAGGAGCACACGTTCCCTGGCATCGGCGTCGAGGATCTTGTCACGCACCGAAAGCGCCTGCTGCACGAACAGCGCCAGCACTTCCTGTTCGAGCGCGCGATCGTCCATCGTCTGCCGCGCCAAATGGGCCAAATCCACAGGTCGCGACCCTGCCGTTCCCGACACGTCTCCGCCGGGCATGGAAAACGCGATTCCACTTTCGCCACGCATACGCACTGCAACTCCTAAAAAGGCGGCTGGCGCCCAAAAAAATAGGCGATCCGCGTCGCCATCGGGTTAACGGCTACCGGGGAAAAATGTTGTCACAGAGGCAGCCAAATCACGCTTGCGTTAACCTTATATTTAAAGTTTTACGTATCGCCCGGAATGCATGTTTTCTTTACCCCTGTGTGTCATTACGATACGAACGTCCATTTTCAGCCTCCTGTCTGGGACCAGACAAGCCAGAATCAGGCCAAAATCATAAGTCCCGCGGCAGCTAGTACAGGGTAGCGA
>NZ_RZSC01000684.1:0-3117 GCF_003998155.1 Mesorhizobium sp. M1E.F.Ca.ET.063.01.1.1 | reverse complement strand
GGCAGCACCGCATTGGTCATTCGGATGACGCCGAAGACATTCACGTCGAACAGAGCTTGAGCCTGTGCGGTCGAGGATTCCTCCGCGCCGCCGAACAGGCCCATTCCGGCATTGTTGACAAGCAGGTCGATGCGCCCCGCATCGGCCAGCACGTCGTCGACCATTTTCGCCACGGACGCGTCGTCGGTCAGGTCGCAGGTCAGCATGGTGAGGCCGTCGGATTTCTTGGAGACCGCGCGACGGCTGGTTCCGAACACGCGAAAGCCCGCATTCTGCAGGGTCTTGGCCGTTGCATGCCCGATGCCGGAGGATGCCCCTGTGACGATGGTGACGCCAGGACTGGTCTTGTTCATGGAGGTCACTTTCTTTGCGTTGGGTTGAATTGGAGAAACAGGAAAGGTCCGAGCGAAAGCGTCAGCCGGGAGCGGCTCGATCGTTCACGCCGTGTCCGTCCCAGCGGCGAAACAGCGCGCTGGCGTTGACGCCGCCGAAGCCGAAGCCGTTGGCGATCGCGTAGTCCATCTCCATCGGCCGGGCCCGGTTCGCCACGAAGTCGATCCCGTCACCTGCCGGATCGAGGGCGCTCAGATTGAGGGTGGGCGGCGCCACCTGGTCCCTGAGCGCCAGGATCGTGAAGATCGCGCCAAGCCCGCCGGCGGCGCCGAGCAGGTGTCCGGTCGCCGACTTGGTTCCGCTGACGGCGATCGAGAAATCCGTGCCGAAGACCCTTTTGATCGCTTCGATTTCGCCCAGGTCGCCCACGGGCGTGGAGGTTGCATGCGCGTTGAGATGCCGGATTTCGCGCGGTGAGATGCCGGCCTGGGCAATGGCGATCTCCATGGCACGGCGCGCGCCGTCGCCGTCCTCGGGACCGGACGTGACGTGATGCGCATCCGCCGTCGTGCCGTAGCCGACGACTTCGGCGAGCGGTTCGGCGCCGCGCGCAAGCGCATGGTTCAATTCCTCGATGACCAGGACGCCGGCGCCTTCGCCCATGACGAAGCCGTCCCGCGAGACGTCGAACGGACGGGAGGCTTGGTCGGGACGGTGATTGAAGGAGGTCGAAAGCGAGCGTGCCGCTGCAAAGCCGCCCAGGCTGACGACATTCATGCAAGCTTCAGTGCCGCCGCACACGGCGATGTCGGCTTCATCGGCGCGGATAATGCGGGCCGCATCGCCGATCGCCTGGATGCCGGCGGCGCACGCCGTCACCGGTGCGCCGATGTGACCTTTGAAGCCATAGCGGATCGAGATGTGGCCAGCCGCGAGATTCACCAGGAAAGACGGCACGGTAAACGGCGAAAGACGCCGAACGCCGCGCTGGTCGACTGTCCGCACCGCCTCGGTGATAGCAGGGAAGCCTCCGATACCGGAAGCGATGATCGTCGCGGTGCGGAGCCGCTCCTTTTCCGAGGCCGGCTTCCATCTCGCCTGAGCAAGCGCCTCTTCCGCCGCAGCCAGCGCCAAGAGAATGAAGCGGTCGATCTTGCGCTGATCCTTCGGAGCCAGGAAGGCATTCGCATCGAGGCCGGCTTCGGGGTCTTCCTCCAGGGATGGAACCACGCCGCCGATCTTGGCGGGCAAATCTCCCACCATTTCGTCGGGTAGCCTGCGGATGCCCGAGCGGCCCGCCAGGAGGCGCGACCACGATGTTTCGACATTCGCGGCCAGGGGCGTTATCGCGCCCATGCCCGTGACGACTATCCGTCGCATCTATGCTCCTATCAATCTGAGACGCCCAGACCGGCGCCGGTCAAGCGGCGACGGTGTCGCGAACCTGTTCGGTCGCCGCATCCAGAAAGGCCTGAGCGAGGTCGGGGTCGTTGACGACGCGCGACAACATCAGCCCACCGACCATCGTCGAGAGAACGGCCATGGCTTTGCCATTGGGCTTCTCGCCGTCGGTCTCGCCAATCAAACGGCCGATGATTTCGAGATACCCCTTAATGCCGGTTTCGAACGACGCCTTCACGTCGCTGCCCTGCCTGGCGGCATCCGAGCCGAGCGCTACAACCGGGCACCCGTCCATCCTTTCTCCGCGATGGTCCATACTGAGGTAGAACTCGATCACCGCCCCGAACGGATCGCTTGGGTTTGCTGCCGTCGCCGCCGCCCATCGGTGGGCCGCGCTCTCCATCGCCCGCTTGGACGCCTGTGCAGCCAGGTCCTCCTTCGACGCGAACTGCTTGTAGAAGGCGCCTTGGGTCAGCCCGGCGCCCTTCATCAGATCCTTGAGGCCGATGCCGTCGAAACCGTGCTCCCGAAAAAGCCGGCTGGCCACGTCGATCACGGTTTGCCGGTTCTGCTCAGCCTGAATGCGGCTCACGCGCATCATCGATCTCCTTATTTAGATTGCGTACTAAATCTATATCTCAATTAGAAACCGAACGCAATCTATCAAGGGGGATGCGAAATGGGCGGCTTGCCGTGTGATCGGTGCGGCGGCTTGCCGCGGACTGAATGTCTCTCTTTTTTAGATTGCATTCGACATCTATATGGTATAGAGTTCGATCACAATCTATCAAAGAGGAGACACGAAGATGATCCGCAGGACACTGAGCGCATCGCTTCTGGCCGCGCTGTTCATGGCGACGCCCGCCCTTGCCGAGGAAGCCACCATCGGACGCCCCATCGAAGCCGGCAGCCTGCACAACGGACGCCTCGACATGGTGGTCTATTACGTTCCAACCGACGGCGGTCTCCTGGAGGTTACCGCCACCTTCGCGCCGAAGGGGGAAGGCGATCCGCAGCGGGTCGTCATGGGCCTTGCCGACCGCGACTCCGTGGCCTTCTCCATGCCGGGCTACCGGGGCTCGCTCTACGCGTTCTCGAGGTCCGGCGAGAAGGTGACGGTCTCGACCGAGGCCGACAAGCATCCGCGCTCCAACGCGCTGCCGGACTGACACGCCGCGCGGATCGCAGCCTGCTGCTGACCTCAAGCTGCCGCTGGCCGAGGCGGCCGAAGGCTACCGCGCCATGGACGAGCGCCGCGCCATCAAGGTCATGCTTGAGGTCTAGGAGACATGCGCTCGCAGCGTTTCGCTTTTGGCCATCGAGCTCTTGCTCCGCCGCAGGGTGCGAGCGACAAGTCCGGGAACAAAGCGCGCCGCCACTGGT
>NZ_RZSC01000683.1:0-3123 GCF_003998155.1 Mesorhizobium sp. M1E.F.Ca.ET.063.01.1.1 | reverse complement strand
AGGATGGACTCCTCCTCCTGGCGCTCGGCCTGGTCCTTCTTGCGCAGCCGGACGATGGTGCGGATCGCCTTGGTGTCGAAGCCGGTGCCCTTGGCCTCGGCATAGACGTCCTTGATGTCGTCGGAAATCGTCTTCTTCTCCTCCTCGAGGCGCTCGATGCGCTCGATGATGGCGCGCAGCTGGCCGGCGGCTACAGTCTGGCTGGTCTCGGTGATCTCGTCGGCCATTTTTTTCTCCGCGTCGTTTTCTCACCGGCGACTCGCAAGGGAGGCCGGCAATTTCGAGCGGGTTCGATGCCCGAGCGGACGCTGCTGGTCAAGCCGTTATTGCTGTGGCATGAAAGGCTTGCTGCTTCAGAGGCCGGCGCTGCCCCTCATTGTCCTGCCGGACATTTCTCCCCGTATAGTGACGGGGAGAAAGACACTGTCATCGCCGGCTTCGCCAATCACTGGCGTTGAAGGAAAGCGCGCCAAAGTTGCGGCCAGCCACTTTCTCCCCGTTTTACGGGGAGAAATGCCCGGCAGGGCAAATGAGGGGCAGCGCCGACATCGACAGCTAGCCCTCGACCAACGCACAGTCTCGTTGTGTCAAGAAGTTCCGTTAAGCTGCCTGCCTTCAAACAGCTTTGTCTCAACCGAATGCGATCAGCAAATCCTTGGCGTCGATCTGGTCGCCGGCCTTGACCAGCACTTCGGCGACCACGCCGTCGCGCTCGGCATGCAGCGCCGTCTCCATCTTCATCGCCTCGATCGAGAGCAGCACATCGCCGGCCTTGACGGCCTGCCCGGCGGCAACCGCGAGCGCGGAGACCACCCCCGGCATCGGCGCGCCGATATGCGCCTCGTTGCCGGGCTCCGCCTTGCGCCGCGCCTTGGCGGCCGAGGCGCCATGCGCGCGGTCCGGCACCTTCACGCGGCGTGGCTGGCCGTTGAGCTCGAAAAAGACGGTGACCATGCCCTTTTCGTCGACGTCGCCGAACGCCTGGCAGCGTACGACCAGCGTCTTGCCCTTCTCGATGTCGACGAAGATCTCGTCTTCCGACTTCATGCCGTAGAAATAGGTCGGCGTCGGCAGCACGCTGACGGGGCCATAGGTTTCCTGCGCGGCGGCGAAGTCGGTGAAGACCTTCGGATACATCAGCCAGGAGGCGAACTCGAACTCGCTGAGCTTGCGCTCCAGCTTCTCCTCGATCTCCTTGCGGCTGGCCTTGAGGTTCGCCGGCTTGAGCAGCGAGCCCGGCCGCACAGTGATCGGCTTCTCGCCCTTCAGCACCTTCTTCTGCAGCGCTTGCGGCCATCCGCCGGGCGACTGGCCGAGATCGCCGCGCAGCATCGAGACGACCGAATCCGGGAAGGCGATGTCCTTCGCCGGGTTTTCGACATCGGCGACGGTGAGATCCTGGCTCACCATCATCAGCGCCATGTCGCCGACCACCTTCGACGACGGCGTCACCTTGACGATGTCGCCGAACATCAGGTTGACGTCGTGATAGGCCTGCGCCACCTCGTGCCAGCGTGTTTCCAGCCCGAGCGAGCGGGCCTGCTCCTTGAGGTTGGTGAACTGGCCGCCCGGCATTTCGTGGAGATAAACCTCGGAAGCCGGTCCCTTGAGGTCGCTTTCGAAGGCGGCATACTGGTTGCGCACCGCTTCCCAGTAGAAGGAGATGTGCCGGATCCACTGCGGATCGAGGCCGGGATCGCGCTCGGTTCCCTTGAGCGCCTCGACGATCGAGCCGAGGCAGGGCTGCGAGGTGTTGCCGGAGAAGGAATCCATCGCCGCATCGATGGCGTCGACGCCGGTCTCGACCGCCGCCAGCACCGTGGCGGCGGACAGGCCGGACGTGTCATGCGTGTGGAAATGGATCGGCAGGTCGGTCTCTTCGCGCAGCGCCTTGAACAGCGCGCGCGCCGCCGACGGCTTCAAAAGCCCGGCCATGTCCTTGACGGCGATGATATGCGCGCCGGCGGCTTCCAGTTCCTTCGCCAGCGCGACATAATATTTGAGATCGTATTTGGCCCGAGCCGGGTCGAGGATGTCGCCGGTGTAGCACATCGCCGCTTCGATCAGCTTGCCCTCGGCGCCCACCGCGTCCATGGCGACGCGCATGTTCTCGACCCAGTTCAGGCAGTCGAAGACGCGGAACAGGTCGACGCCGCCGGCGGCCGCCTGTTTGACGAAATGCTGCACGACATTGTCGGGATAGTTGGTGTAGCCGACGCCGTTGGCGCCGCGCAGAAGCATCTGCAGCAGAAGGTTAGGCGCTGCTTCGCGCACCCGTGACAGCCGCTCCCACGGATCCTCGGTCAGGAAGCGCATGGCGACGTCGAAGGTCGCGCCGCCCCAGCATTCGAGCGACAGGATCTGCGGCAGCGCCCGCGCATAGGTGCCGGCGATACCTGCGATGTCATAGGTGCGCATGCGGGTGGCGAGCAGCGACTGGTGGCCGTCGCGCATCGTCGTGTCGGTGACCAGCACTTGGGCTTGCCCGCGCATCCAGGCCGCGAACTTCTCCGGGCCGAGCGCATCGAACCGCTGCTTGCTGCCGTCCGGAAGCTTGCCGTTGAGATAGGGCACGACAGGCGCCGCGGCATCGGCTTTGGGCATCGGCCGGCCGCGCGTCTCCGGATGGCCGTTGACGCTGACGTCGGCCAGGTAGTTGAGCAGCTTGGTGGCGCGGTCCTGCCGCTTCACCTGCTGGAACAGTTCCGGCGTCGTGTCGATGAACTTCGTCGTATAGGAATTGTCGGCGAAGCTCGGGTGGTTGATGATCGCTTCGAGGAAGGTGAGGTTGGTCGCGACGCCGCGGATGCGGAATTCGCGCAGCGCCCGGTTCATGCGCGCGATCGCCTCGGCCGGCGTCGGCGCCCAGGCGGTGATCTTCTCCAGCAGCGGATCGTAGAAGCGGGTGATGACCGCGCCCGAATAGGCGGTGCCGCCGTCGAGGCGGATGCCGAAACCGGTCGCGCCGCGATAGGCGGTGATGCGGCCGTAGTCGGGAATGAAATTCTGCTCCGGATCCTCGGTGGTGATGCGGCACTGCAGCGCGTGACCGTTGAGCTTGATGTCCTTCTGCGCCGGTACGCCGGATTCCGGCGTGCCGATGGAGAAGCCGTCGAGGATATG
>NZ_RZSC01000682.1:0-3123 GCF_003998155.1 Mesorhizobium sp. M1E.F.Ca.ET.063.01.1.1 | reverse complement strand
GGCCTGCGCGCCGGCGACGGACAGCAAGGTGTCGGCGGCCAATGCGATGGGCAAAAAATATCTGGTCAGCATAAGGTTCGTCTCCGTGATTCATCCCTACCGCCGTGAAACGGAAGGCACGGCCGAATCCCGTCGGAGCGGGGCGGATCACATCTTCGTTATCGACGGACGCTTTCGTTGGGTGACGCCACAGTCTTCAGCGCGTTGTCGAGCATGTCGCCCTTCTCGTCCTTCAGCGCCTGCTTGCGCAGGCGGCGGATCAGTCGGCGGCATCGTCGCGCCCTTGAGCACGGCGAGCGCCGACAGATCGCGGTCGAAATTTCGACTGGGCGCGGGCATGAATGTCGAGCCGCGCATCGCGGCACTTGCCTTCGACGGCTGCGCATCCTGGCGGTTTGCCATTGGCACGGCAAGCCTTTGCCGCATGGCGAATTGATTCACGTCAATGAGCCATGACGTGTCCCGCACTAGATTTATTAGTAGGTGCTTGATGACGGGAACTGATCGACGGAGGTTGTTATGACCACGGTCCAGCAAATCCTCGACGCCAAGGGCCACGATATCTACTTCGTTCGCCCCGATGACACGGTTTTGCATGCGCTCCAGATGATGGAAAGGAGAAACGTGGGGGCGGTATTGGTCAAAGAGGACGACAATCTCGTCGGCATATTCACTGAACGACATTATGCCAGGAAAGTATTTCTGAAGGGCAGGTCATCACCGAAGACACGGATTCGTGACGTTATGGAACGGGACGTCGCCTATGTGGAGCCGGGGCAGAGCACCGAAGCTTGCATGGCCCTGATGACCGAGAAACGAATCAGGCACCTCCCGGTTTTGCGTGATGGGCGTCTCGTAGGACTGATATCTATTGGCGACCTCATGAAAAGCATAATCGCGGACCGTGAGTTCAACATCGATCAACTTGTGCGCTATGTACAAGGCTGAATAGGAGATCGGGCCGATGATGATCCGCACGCTCTCGACTCTGGAATGCACGAAACTGCTGGCGGCCAATCGTGCCGGCCATCTGGCATGTGCGAAGGATGGACAACCTTACCTCGTGTGCTTCAACTATGCCTACGCCGACAATCACCTCTATTCGTTCTCTTTGCCGGGTAAGAAAATCGACTGGATGCGGGCCAATCCCCTGGTGTGCGCCCAGGTCGACGAACACACCCACGGGCGCGGATGGAGAAGCGTGATTGTCGACGGCCGCTATGAGGAACTGCCGGACCTGGTCGGCCACAAGGCTCAGCGCGAGCATGCATGGTCGGTGCTGAGCAAGCACGCGGACTGGTGGGAGCCCGGTGCGCTCAAGCCTGTCATGCCTCCCGTGTCAGATAACTTGCCGCACGTTTTTTACCGGATCCATGTCGAGCAAGTCTCGGGACGGGAAGCAAGTGAATAGGCTGTCGACTTTCGAATGCTTATAAAGCCGGGCTGTCGTCAAGCGTCGCTACGGTCTTCAGCGCGCCGTCGAGCATGTCGCCCTTCTCGTCCTTCAGCGCCGCCTCGCGCAGGCGGCGGAGCCAGTCGGCGGCGTCTTCTCTGCCCTTGAGCATGGGAAGCGCCGAGAGCACACGGTCGAATTTCGACTGGGCGCGGGCGTGGGTGTCGCTGTAGCCCTTGATCAACCGGCGGCAGTTCAGGATCTCTGTGCCGAGCGCATAATTTTCGCGCGCATGGGCGAGCGCCAGTTCGTACCAGCGCTCCAGATGCTCCATCTCGACCTTGTGGCGCAGCAGACGGCGGCGCCAGCGGCGCAGGCCGCCGATGAACCAGAGCGTGGCGAAGCCGGCAAAACTGTCGGTGCGGATATGGCGGCCGCGATTGATGCGGCGGTCGAGGAAGGCAGCGAGCTTCGGCCGGTTCTCGATGTAGCTGCCGAGCCCCACCGGCAGCGTGCCGCAGAACTCCTCGATGCGCGGATGGAAATATTCGGTGACCTGGAGGACCGAGCCTTCCTTGACGCCGATCTCCTTGCGCACGCGCCTGTCACGGGTCGAGCGCGTCTTGAGGTCGGCGACGCGGATCATGTCGTCATAGCACATGGCGTTGGCGAGATGCTTGGCGGCGGCAATCGACAGCGCGTAGCCGCGTTCCGCATTGTCCAGCGGAACCGCCTTGTCCAGCCGGTCGAGATATTCGCCGCCGTAGGCGATGTCCTGGAAGTCGACGACCTTCTTCAGGCCGCGTTCGGCCATGTCGCGCACCGGCTCTGGCAATGCCGCGACGCGGGCAGCAAGCTCCTGCCAGCCAATCAGCAGGGTTTCCGGGCCGCTGACCTTCGCGACTGGGCGAGTCTCGGGAGCAGCGGGTTTCGCCGCAGCCGTACCCCCGGTCGGCGCCGCAGCGATGCCGCGCGCGCGATCGTAAGCAGCGCCAAAGGCGGCGAGGCTTGCCTTGACGCCGCGGCCGCCGGCGCCGATCGCCTGCTCGTAGCTTTCGCGCGCGAACGGCAGCGCGTCGGAACCGGCCAGCGCGCCGAGCAGGCTGGCCGAGATCATCGTGCCGTTCTCGACGGCGATCTTTTCCATGTCGAAGGCGATGAAGCGTTTTGAGGCGGCCTCGGCCGTCGCGTGCACCTTCTCCGATGAGGCGCGGCCGTCGCCCGGCTCGATCTTTTCCGAGACGGCGGCGATGCGGTGCGAGGAGGCGATCAGCGTCGTGCGCTCGGGCGTGACGAAGCCGCGGATGATGGCGCGGCCGGCTTCCATCAGCTCGGCGGCGATCAAAATGTCGACGTCGCCCTGGGAGGGCGACAGCGCGAAGACCGGCAGCCGGCCGGTGTCGCGGGCCATTTCGATGTAATAGATCGTCGCCCCCGTGCGCTGGGCGACGCCCGCCACAGACGTCGACTGGGCGATGTAGCCGCTGCGCTCGGCGACATCGGTGATCCAGTCGGCGAGCACGCCGCCGCCCTGGCCGCCGACCGCGAGCACGGCGAGTTTTATCACCCGCTCGTCATCAGTAGCGCCCACCTTCGGGCGCAAGGGTGAGGCCTGTTCAAGCATCGGCGAACATCAAACGGCGGCTCTCGCGGCGGCGCTGCAAAAGGCCGATCGCAGCGCGGCGCGCGCTTTCCAGGAAACGGTCCCAGCGGCCGGGATTGTGGACGAC
>NZ_RZSC01000681.1:0-3126 GCF_003998155.1 Mesorhizobium sp. M1E.F.Ca.ET.063.01.1.1 | reverse complement strand
GGTTATGGCCCGCCACCCGCGGAGGGCGGGGCCATCCCCAGCGCTGCCTGGCACCTTTCTTACTGGATCACCTCGACGATCTTGCGGGTGTCGGGATCGACGACGATCGTCTGGTTGTCGACGACGACGTAGCGGTATTTGACGTTCGGCACTTCGTGCAGTTCGACCGTATCGGGAAGCGTGCTGCCGATACTGAGCTCGACACCAGGAACCTCCACCGAGGCCAGCGGCTGCTTGTGCACATATTCGCGGATCACCGTCTGCTGCTCGGGCTGGATGATGACGTCCTGAGCGGCCGCGGCGCCTGCGCCGGCGAGCAGCAGGAGGCCCGCGGCGGCGACTGTGAGGTGCATTTTCATGGTCTTTTCCTTTGCATTCGTGGTTGCATCGCCTCCCACGCTGCGCCTGCGATTTTCCACAGCCGGTAGGCACTCGGCCCAACGCCGATGGCCAAGCCTTGTTCCTGCAAACAAGCCTTGTTCCTGCAAAATTGCCGCCGGCGCTCTCACAAAATGTCACCGCAGCCTCGCGAAACGTTTCGGAACAATGCTTTTCAGCCCGGGTTACCCAAGCGAAGGGACCGACTTTCCGAGGAGAAAATCAGATGAAACGTCTTCTGATCACGAGCATGATCGCGCTCGGCGTCGGTTGCGGTGCCGCGATGGCGCAGACCGAATCCGCGCAGCCGAGCAGCGACAACAACTGCGTCGCCGGCCAGGCCGACTGCCAGAAGGGTGGCAAGGCTCAGGGCAAGATGAAGCCGCGGGCCGAGCAGAAAGCCCAGGGGCAGAACGGCGCCAACACCGAAGAGCAGGTTCAGGGCAAGGCCAAGATGAAGACCGATGAGCAGGCTCAAGGTCAGGCCGGCACCAGCACCGAGCAGCAGGCTCAGGGCAAGACCAAGATGAAGACCGACGAGCAGGCCCAGGGTCAGGCTGGCACCAAGACCGAGGAGCAGGCTCAGGGTACGGCCAAGTGCCAGACCGGCATGGCCAACTGCCCGAAGGGCTCGAAGACGAACGAACAGGCCCAGGGCAAGACCAAGACAAAGACCACTGAGCAGAATGCCCAGACCAAGACCGGCACCACCACCGAGCAGAATGCTCAGGGCAATGCCAACGTTCAGACCGACCAGAACAAGACGGCCTCGATCACCAACGTGACGGTCGAGCAGAAGACGCAGATCACGCAGATCATCCACGAGACCAATATCCAGCCGGTCCGCGATGTCAGCTTCGACATCTCGGTCGGCATCGAGGTTCCCCGGCACAAGATCCGCCTGCATCGACTGCCGGCCCGCATCGTCAAGATCGTCCCGGCCTATGAGGACTATGAGTACTTCGTACTGGCCGACGGACGCATCGTCATCGTCGACCCGAACACCTATACGATCGTGCTGATCCTGACCTGATCCGCATCAGAATCTCGACGAAATAGGCCCGCGTTGCCCTCAGGCAAAGCGGGCCTCTTTCGCGCGCGTCTCATGGCCGTCGAAGCTGCGCTGCCTGCGAAAGAGCAAGCAAGCCATATTTAGGGGAGCGGGAACCCGGACAGCCCAGCCTGCTTATCGTGGTGACACAGGACTTCGCAGGCCGGGCCGTGTCCGACAGTTGAATGCCAGGCATCGGCAGTGTGCATCCGTCGGGGCAGATGTGCAACTCATGGTACTCGAACGCATGAATGCGGCGCGGCTTGTCCAATTGCCGTTGCAATTCCGCCGCTCGGCACGGCGGCGTGACTTTTCGGACGATCAGACGTCTCCGCGGCACGATCGAATTGGGCAGTCCCGACTTTGGTTAGAGCCGTTGAGCCAGACGCTTGTGTCTTTCGAATATGGCGAGTTTGTCAGGGTAGCCGAGACGAACATTCTCGCTGCAGTTCTGGCATCTGAAGTTGGCGATCACCTTGAACCACGAGCCTTTCCTGACAATCGGGTGCTTGCAGCGCGGACACTCGAATTTGAGATCAACATTGTTAAGTTCGACAGGTATGGGCACCAGCTTCCCCATGGCTTGCAAGATGCCCGCCAAACCCTGGGCTGACGGACATCTCTGCTCCGCCGGCGATGAAGGAACGCTCTCGCCAGCTCTATTCGAATGAGGCAGCGAGCGTTATGTTTCAGCGCCCGGACCAATACCTTGCCGCGCCGGACTTCAGTCTCACGAGCTCTGCTGACATTCGTCACGGCGAGGAGCGTGACTGGTGCTGAAAGACCGGTGTGAGATCTGCGCCGAGGTGCGTGCCGATACCGGCAGCCGAGGCTCGGAATTCCGCTCAACCCCGCACTTGACCTGCCGGCGCCGTCATCAAAATGAATGGCGACGGTCGCAAATGCCCATGCAAGCCTCGGGACCGGCAAAGCAAGCAGCAACGGCATGGGTGTTTTGATGAAAGCTGTCGGCCTCTACCGATGTCCAGGAGACCCGCCGTTCGCTTGTGTCCTGGAAGGAACCAGGGGCACTTACATTACCGAAAATGCCTATCGCGCAGGAGGATTCAAGCCGGATTTCGAGGCGTTGCCCTGGGAAGGAGACTATCGGGCCAGACGGGAGAACACGCCAACGGTTTGACTTCCGGATTGGCCGGCCGAAATCCTAGCCCCAGTCGTCCATTTTATATAACGGAATATGCGAGTTGGCGATCAGCCATTGCATGGCAATCGATTGCAGCAACTGCGCTTTGGAAACCCGCATCTCGGCCGCGGCCCCATCCAGGGCTTCCTCGATATCTGCTTCCATGCCCAGATCGCCCGCATTTCTGAGAACGAGCGCGGCCCGGCGAAGCAGCGCCTTCAGATCAGAGCCAGACATCTCGCCGGTTCGATCGGCGGCCGAGAGCAGTTCCTGGGCGAAGTTTGCAGGTCCCATTTCCATAGTCTACGGCCAACGCGTGGAGGGAGCCATCAAGCATCCCCGCGAGCTCTGGTTAATCCACAGCTTGCAGCGGCCCCGCCGGTGGCCGGCAGCGGACCCAGGGACTCGATTATTACGGGGGAGGCTTCACATCGAAAATCACCGCGGTGGAGAGCACGCGGCGTGACTGGGCGTCCCGGACCTTGATCGTCAACTGCCGGCGGGCGCCCGGCAGAACGCCTCTCGCAAAATCAGCCAAGGCAAGAGCGACCTC
>NZ_RZSC01000680.1:0-3128 GCF_003998155.1 Mesorhizobium sp. M1E.F.Ca.ET.063.01.1.1 | reverse complement strand
ACGTTCGACAGCCGCCTGATGGCGCAGGCTTTCGGCAACGTCATCAAGAACGCCGCCGAGGCCATAGATGGACTTGATGCGAAAGACCGTTCCGACGGCACAATCCGGATTCAAGCCGGGCGCCAAGATAGCGCCATAAGAATCGACGTTATCGACAACGGCAAAGGGCTGCCGCGCGAGAATCGGCAGAGGCTGCTCGAGCCCTATATGACGACGCGCGAAAAAGGCACCGGCCTTGGCCTCGCTATCGTCAAGAAGATCGTGGAGGACCATGGCGGCCGGCTCGAATTGCACGACGCGCCGCCGGATTTCCACGGCGGCCGGGGCGCGATGATCTCGATCATCCTGCCGCCGGCGGCGGTCGTAGCCGCGCCGCCACGCGGCGAAGGCCGCAACGAACACGAACGAGAAACTGAAAAGGTCGGTAATGGCGTCTGACATTCTCATCGTCGATGACGAGGAAGACATCCGCGAACTAGTCGCCGGTATCCTGAGCGACGAAGGTCACGAAACCCGCACGGCACACGATGCCGACAGCGCGCTGGCAGCAATCGCAGATCGGGCGCCACGGCTGATTTTCCTCGATATCTGGCTGCAGGGCTCGCGCCTCGACGGTCTGGTGCTGCTGGACGAGATCAAGACGATGCATCCTAACATGCCGGTGGTGATGATCTCCGGTCATGGCAACATCGAAACGGCGGTGTCGGCCATCCGTCGCGGCGCCTATGATTTCATCGAGAAGCCGTTCAAGGCCGACCGCCTCATCCTGATCGCCGAACGCGCTCTGGAGACGTCCAAATTGCGGCGCGAGGTCTCCGATCTCAAGCTGCGCAGCGGCGAGACCTTCGACCTGATCGGCATGTCGTCAGCGATGAGCCAGTTGCGGCAGACCATCGAGCGCGTCGCGCCGACCAACAGCCGCGTCATGATCATCGGCCCGTCCGGCTCCGGCAAGGAACTGACGGCGCGCGCCATCCACGCGCTGTCGGCACGCAAGAACGCACCTTTCGTGACCTTGAGCGCTGCCACCATCACACCCGAGCGCATGGAGATCGAGCTGTTCGGCACCGAATCGAACGGCACCGAGCGCAAGGTAGGCGCGCTGGAGGAGGCGCATCGCGGCATCCTCTACATCGATGAAGTCGCCGACATGCCGCGCGAGACGCAGAACAAGATCCTGCGCGTGCTGGTCGAGCAGCAGTTCGAGCGGGTAGGCGGCACCAAGCGGGTCAAGGTCGACGTCCGCATCATCTCGTCCACCTCGCAGAACTTGGAGGCGATGATCGCCGACGGCCGTTTCCGCGAGGATCTCTACCACCGCCTGGCGGTGGTTCCGGTCATGGTGCCGGGGCTCGCCGAGCGGCGCGAGGATATCCCGTATCTCGTCGACAATTTCATGAAGCAGATCGCGCGCCAGGCCGGCATCAAGCCGCGCCGCATCGGCGACGACGCTTTAGCCGTTCTGCAGGCGCATAACTGGCCGGGCAACGTCCGCCAGTTGCGCAACAATGTCGAGCGGCTGATGATCCTGGCCCGCGGCGGCGACGCTGATGCGCCGATCACCGCCGACCTTCTGCCCTCCGAGATCGGCGATGTCATGCCGCGCACGCCGAACCAGTCGGACCAGCACATCATGGCGCTGCCGCTGCGCGAGGCGCGCGAGCAGTTCGAGAAGGACTATCTGGTCGCTCAGATCAACCGCTTCGGCGGCAACATCTCGAAGACGGCCGAATTCATCGGCATGGAGCGGTCCGCTCTGCACCGCAAGTTGAAGTCGCTCGGTGTCTAAAGCAATTCCAGGAAAAGTGCGCAGCGGTTTTCCGTCCGGAATTGCGATGCTCAGAGCGGGGCGGCGATCCTCTCAAACGCTGAACGGCTCCAGGATCGCTTGGTCCACCCGATTGTTCATTACGGCAGCGGCGGAATCGCCTAAGAAAGCCGAATAGCTCCGAGGGGTTTCCATGCCGCGCATTGCCTATGTCAACGGGCGCTACGTCGCCCATGCTCAAGCCCGCGTCCATATCGAGGATCGCGGCTACCAGTTCGCCGACGGCGTCTATGAGGTCTGCGAGGTGGCGCGCGGCTTTATCGTAGACATGCCGCGCCATCTTGCCCGGCTCAAGCGCTCGCTGAAGGAGCTGTCGATTGCCTGGCCGGTTTCGGAAGATGTGCTGCCGCTGCTGCTGCGCGAGGTGGTGCGCCGCAACCATGTCGTCAACGGCCTCGTCTATGTCCAAGTGACGCGCGGCGTCGCCGGCCGCGACTTCGTCTTTCCAGGGGCAGGCATCAGGCCGGCCCTCGTCATAACCGCCCGCAAGGCCGATCCTGCTGCCGCCGCCAAGCGTGTGGAGACCGGCATCAAGGTGATCACCGTGCCGGAGAATCGCTGGGATCGCGTCGATATCAAGAGCACCGGCCTTCTCCCCAATGTTCTGGCCAAGCAGAAGGCCAAGGAAGCCGGCGCCCAGGAGGCCTGGTTCGTCGACGCCGACGGCACGGTCAAGGAAGGCGGCTCGTCCAACGCCTGGATCGTCACCCGCGACGGCGTTCTGGTGACGCGGCCGGCGGAGCACGGCATCCTGCGCGGCATCACGCGCACCACGCTGTTCGATGTCGCGGCCAGGCTCGGTCTGAGGATCGAAGAACGGGGGTTTTCGGTTGCGGAAGCCAAGGCGGCGCGCGAGGCGTTCATCAGTTCCGCGACCACGATTGCCATGCCTGTGGTCGAAATCGATGGCGCGCCGGTCGCAAACGGCCACCCTGGTTCCATGACACTTTCGTTGCGGCAGGCCTTTTTTGACATTGCGGAAAAAAGTCCGGCCTGATAACCGCAAAGGTGGAATGAACCTCAACTATCTCGTTCTGCTTGTCGTTTAGGCGGCAAGAGGGGGTTTGCGCGCTTGACACGTGCCGCGTAATTTGGCGCATTGGCCCGCAAACCGAAGGGGATCGGCGAAAGACAAAAACAATGGCGGAACGATCGCAAAACCTTCAGGACCTGTTCCTGAATTCAGTTCGCAAGAGCAAAAATCCACTTACCATCTTCCTCATCAACGGCGTGAAGCTGACCGGCGTCGTCACTTCGTTCGACAATTTTTGTGTGTTGTTGCGGCGCGACGGGCATTCCC
>NZ_RZSC01000067.1:0-16702 GCF_003998155.1 Mesorhizobium sp. M1E.F.Ca.ET.063.01.1.1 | reverse complement strand
GCCAAGTGCTGCAAGCACGTTGTAGACGAGGTTGTCGACCGGCGCAGTCACGCCGTTGAGCAGCGTCGTCACCGCCGGCTTCACCGTGCCGAGCAGTGCGGTCACATCGATGCCGAGGCCGAGCGCATTGACCGTCAGCGACAGGTTGTTGACCAGCGAGGTAGTGAGCGACTGCGTCAAGTTCTTCGTCGACACCGTCTTGACCGCCTTGTTGGCGATATCGGTGGCGCTGAAGGTGAGGTTCGTCGGCGTCATGTTGGTGACCGAGAAGGCCGAGGAGCCGGTTACCTGCAGCAGCGGAATGAGCAACAGCTTTAGGTCCGCGATGTCGGCGTTAGAGAAGGACTGCGGCTGCATGAAGTCGGCAAAGCCGCTGGCATTGCTGTTTGCAAGGTGCGCTTCGACGACGCCGGGCTGTGCGGCGATGGAGACCTTGATGCTAGAGGGGCCAGTCGGGCAACTGATGTCGGTCAGCTTCGCCTCGGCATAGGCGACTTCGACATTGAGCGGCAGGTTGACGGCGAGCAGCTTGATGCCGCCGCCAAGGTTGGACGTGCCGATGGTGACGCTGGCATTGAGCTTGATGCGCGTCTGCGCGGTGCGCACAACCGTGCCCATTTCTCCGACCGCCAGCCAGGGCGAGTTCTGCATCGGCTCGCCGATGGCGATCTGGAGCGTCGTCGATGTCAGCCCGGGTATTGTCGCCCCAAGATTGACCGACACCTGGTTGGTGCCGTTGGCGAGCGCCGCGGCCGCACTCAGCATGCTCATGGCGCTGGCGTCGACCGAGAGCCCGGCAGGTTTCTGTCCGAGGCCGAGGCTGCCCACCGAGCCGAGGTCGACGAGATGGCTGAGCGGGATCTTGACGTTATTCGTGGCGCTTGAAGCCATGGTCTGCAGCGCGAGCTTGGCGGTGCGGTCGAGCCCGGGCACGTTGGCCATGGCGGTGGCAATCTGGCCGATCGTCGCTTTCGAGGCGAGCACGTCCGAATAGGTGACGCCGGTCAGGTGCAGTTGCGTCGCCAACGCGTCGGTGAAGGAGAGCACGTCGACATCGGCCGCGATCAGCGAATTATAGTCCATCACGCTGAGCGAGATGTTGCCGCCGAGAAGTCCGCCGAGCAGTGCGTTGAGAATGCCGCCATTGACGCTGGCGAGCCGCGACCCGACCGAGAACGCCGCTTCGGGCTGGGCGCTGGCGGTGGCGGTCGTGCCGATCACCGGCGGCGTCATCATCGAGGCGGCGAAATAGAGTGTGCCCTGCTTTTTCAGCGATACCTGGACGGCATTGTAGGGCAGCTTGCCGGCCTCGAAGCGGTTGCCGGCGGCTATGGAACTGATCGCGGAATAGCGTCCGGGCACGACCTGAACGACCGCCTTGCTGCCGGTCGGCGCGATGTCGGCGCCCTGCTGCTGCACGGCCACGGAGTTGATTCCGTTATCCTTCAGCGTCGTCAGCACCGCTTGCTCGGCATTGTTGATATGGGCGGCGGCGGTGATCGCGGCGAGGTCGACGATCGACTGCACGGCGCGGCGCTCGTTGTAGAGCGAGCCCTCATCGACCGCGAATGCGGTCAGCACCAGCGCCACCGGCGTGCACAGCGCCGTCATCACCGCGAAGTTACCGCGCCGGTCGGCGATCAGCCGCCGCGTCGCGCCCATCAATCCCCCCGCGCATTTGCGCATCATATGCCTCCGACCCGGATCGTCGATTGACGCTGGATCGTGGTGCCCGGCAGCGGCAGTTTCGGGAAAAGATTCCAGATCGGCAGGTTGCGAGCGTCATAGCTGACCGAGACGACGAACTGGCTGCCGTCGACCGCGCTGTCCTGCGCGTTAACCGTCAGCTTGTTGGGGTCGACGAAAGCATAGCCGTCGACATCATGCGCGATGAAATCGCTGACCAGCGCCTGCCGCTCCGTCTGGTTGAGACCGGCAATCGCCGTCCGCGCCGCATCGGCGGCGATCTGCTGCACCGAATGGCTGGCGCCGAAATAGATTCCATATGCAACCATGCCGAGCAGAAGCAAGATGAAGATCGGCGCCAGCATGGCGAATTCGACCGCTGACGTGCCCGTGGCGTCAGCCCGGAAACGAGACCAAGGAGCGAGGAATTTTCGGTTCTTCAGCATGGTCCGGAGAATGCCAAGACCTGCCTGCAAAAACAGAAAACGGCTGGAACAACCGAAAGGTGCACTAAGTTGAATGACGGGTTTTAGTTTTAGATTTCGCTGTTTTTAGCGGGGTGCCGCTCACTCAACGTCAAGCAGTGGGCAGTTGAAATAAGATATTCCTCTGTCTAGTCTCCCGTCACCAGCCGCCGGAAGGGACCGGCGGCACGCTCAAAAGGAGCCCGTTGGACGGTTCCGGGGCGTCAACACTCAAGGCGTGGTTGAGGGGCCGCGTCCAAAGGGAGAACTTCATGCTGAAAAATCTGCTGAAGGCGACCGTGTTCGCCACCACCATGGCCTTGGCGACCGGCGCCTTCTACGCGCCGGCCTTCGCCGAAACCGTCTACAACCGCGGATCCGCCGCCGAGGCGGAGACGGTCGATCCGCACAAGACGTCGACGGTCTACGAAGCCGATATCATACGCGACCTGTTCCAGGGCCTCGTCATGCATGACCAGAAGACGAACCTCATTCCGGGCGCCGCCGAAAGCTGGACGGTATCCGACGACGGCACTGTCTACACCTTCAAGCTGCGCAAGGACGGCCTCTGGTCAGATGGCAGCCCGGTGACGGCGGACGACTTCGTCTATTCGTTCCATCGGCTGGAAGATCCGGCAACAGCTGCCGAATACGCCTCGATGCTCTATCCGGTGAAGGGCGCCGAGGACTTCAACACCAAGAAGGGCAAGGCCGAGGATATGGGCGTGAAGGCGATCGACGCCAACACGCTTGAAGTCACGCTGAAGGCTCCGACGCCCTACTTCCTCGAGATGCTGACCCACCAGGCGACCTATCCGGTCAACAAGGCTTCCATCGACAAGCTCGGCGCCGACTGGATCAAGCCGGGCAAGCTGGTCTCCAACGGCGCCTATACGCTGGCAGAGTGGGTTCCCAACGACCATATGAAATTGGTCAAGAACCCGAAGTTCTGGGACGCCGCGAGCGTCAAGCTCGACGTGGTCAACTACATCCCGACCGAGGATCGCTCGTCGGCGATGAAGCGCTTCGAGGCCGGTGAACTCGACAGCTATGGTGACCTGCCGACCGAACAGCTTGCCGATCTCAAAACCAAATTCGGTGACCAGGTCCGTGTCGGGCCATATCTCGGCACCTATTATTATGCGGTCAAGACCGACAAGGCGCCTTGGGACAATGTCGAG
The DNA here is from genome assembly GCF_003998155.1 of Mesorhizobium sp. M1E.F.Ca.ET.063.01.1.1. Lineage (NCBI taxonomy): Bacteria > Pseudomonadati > Pseudomonadota > Alphaproteobacteria > Hyphomicrobiales > Phyllobacteriaceae > Mesorhizobium > Mesorhizobium sp. M1E.F.Ca.ET.063.01.1.1. The sequence goes on along the minus strand of NZ_RZSC01000067.1, from coordinate 13,371 downwards.
CTGCGCAACGCCATCTCGATGGCGATCGATCGCGACTTCCTCGCCGAGAAGGTCTGGCAGAACTCGATGCTGCCTGGCTATTCGATGGTGCCTCCGGGCATCGAGGGCTACACGCCGGCACTGGCCAAATACGCCGACATGTCGCAGATCGACCGCGAGGATGCGGCCAAGAAGATCCTGGAAAAGCTGGGCTATACGCCTGAGCATCCGCTGAAGATGGAAATCCGCTACAACACCTCGGAAAACCATAAGAACACGGCGGTCGCCATCCAGGAGCAGCTGAAGCCGCTCGGCATCGAGGTGACGCTGCTCAACACCGACACCAAGACCCATTACAGCTTCCTCGAGCAGAAGGGCAACTACGACGTCGCCCGCGCCGCCTGGATCGCAGACTACAAGGATCCCGAGACCTTCCTCGGCATCTCCCGCAAGGCGAGCGGCAACAACTACTCCAACTACAACAGCCCGGCCTATGAGGCCGCGATGGACAAGGCGGCCGCCGCCGGCGGCAAGCCTGAGGAGCGCATGAAGGAGCTCGCCGCAGCCGAGCGCATCCTCGTCGACGACGTGGGCGAGATCCCGCTTCTCTACTACAGCTACCACGACATCGTTTCCTCGAAGGTGCATGGCTTCGACGACAATGTCATGGACATTCATCCGTCCCGCTTCATCTCCAAGGACTGACAAGAAACCTTGGCCGTGCCGCCGCTCTCTTTTTTTGGGAGCGGCGGCCGCGGTCTGTCGTCCTGCCGGGCCGAAAGTCGGATTGGATTTTCGGGCATCCCGGTGCGAAGATCAGAGATGCCAGCGCGCCACGATCTCGTCTGGAGAGCTGTCGCCTTGGCTGAAGCGGGGCGCCGATGCTGCGTTATGTCTTCCGGCGGCTTTTGACCGCCATCCCGACGCTGTTCGTCATCGTGACGGTGGCGTTCTTCCTGATCCGTGTCGCGCCGGGCGGCCCGTTCAACCAGGAGCGGGGCCTGAGCCCCGAGATCAGGGCCAATCTCGAAGCCCAGTTCGGCCTCAACGATCCGCTCTGGCTGCAATATGTCCACTATCTCGGCAATCTTTTGCGCGGCAGTTTCGGCCCGAGCTACAACCTGCCGGATTTCACCGTCACCGAACTCTTCGCCAAGGGCCTGCCGATCTCGGTGCAGATCGGCACGTCGGCATTGGTGCTGGCGCTGATTCTGGGTTCCATCCTCGGCACGATCGCGGCGCTCAACCAGAACAAAATCGCCGACTATTCGGTGATCGCTTTGGCCACCGCCGGCAGCACCATCCCCACCTTCGTCACCGCGCCGGTAATCCAACTCGTCTTCGGGCTTTCCTGGAAGCTGTTGCCGATCGGCGGCTGGGGTGACGGCGCCTTCATCAACAAGATCGGGCCTGTGCTGACGCTCGCTCTGCCGCAGATCGCGATCGTCGCCCGCCTGATGCGCGGCTCGATGATCGAGAGCCTGCGCTCGCACCATATCCGCACTGCCCGCGCGCTCGGCCTCTCCGACTGGTCGGTGGTGGTCAAGCACGCATTGCGCGGCGCGGTCCTGCCGATCGTCTCCTTCACCGGCCCGGCGGCGGCGGCGCTGCTTACCGGCTCGATCATCGTCGAGACCATCTTCTCCATCCCGGGAGTCGGCCGCTACTTCGTCGATGCCGCGCTCAACCGCGACTACACGCTGGTCATGGGAACCGTGGTGGTGATCGCGCTCTTCACCATCGTCTTCAACCTGATCGTCGATCTCCTCTACGCGGTCGTTGATCCGAGGGTGCGCTATGACTGAGCTCGCCGTAGCCGTTCCGGACCCGATCGTCGGCCGCTCGCTCTGGGGCAATGCCTGGGCGCGGCTGAAGCGCAACCGCGCCGCCATGTTCAGCCTCTACTACCTGGCGTTTATCTCCATCATCAGCGTGTTCGGCCCGATGGTCGTGCCGCACGAATACACGACCATCTACGGCGACTATGTCCGCACGCCGCCGAGCCTCTCGGCCTACCCGAAGCCCGACATGATCCAGACCGCGCTGACCGACGCCATCAAGCGCATGCGGGTCGACATCAAGGAATGGCATCAGGACGGCAGCCGCGTGATCGTGACGGTCACGTCCAAGAAGCCGGTCGACGACCGCAACATTCGCTATCTCGATCGCTCCGATGCCTTCGACGACACCAGGATCGAGAGCAAGTCGCCCGACGGGCTCGAAGTGACGATGAGTTCCGCGGTCAAGCAGCAGTATTTCTTCTTCGGCACCGACAACACCGGGCGCGACCTGCTCTCGCGCACGTTGATGGCGGGGCGCATTTCTTTAGCCATCGGCCTGCTTGCCGGCGTCGTCGCCGGCGTCATCGGCGTGATCTACGGCGCGACGGCCGGCTTTGCCGGCGGCCGTGTGGACGAGGTGATGATGCGCATCGTCGACGTGCTTTATTCGCTGCCCTTCATCTTCTTCGTCATCATGCTGGTGGTGTTCTTCGGCCGCAATTTCGTGCTGATGTTTTTGGCGGTGGGCGCGGTGCTGTGGCTCGACATGGCGCGTATAGTGCGCGGCCAGGCGCTGTCGATCCGCAGGCAGGAATATGTCCAGGCAGCCGAAGCCATGGGCGTCGGCCATCGCGGCATCCTCGTGCGCCACGTCATTCCGAACCTGCTCGGCCCGGTCGTCATCTACATGACGCTGCTGGTGCCGCAGGTGATCATCCTGGAGAGCTTTCTGTCCTTCCTTGGCCTCGGCGTGCAGGAGCCGATGACAAGCTGGGGCGTGCTGATCTCGGTCGGCGCCAAGAACATCGGCTACGCCAACTGGCTGCTCCTGTTCCCGGCCTTCTTCCTCGTCTCGACGTTGTTCGCGCTGAACTTCGTCGGCGACGGTCTGCGCGACGCGCTCGACCCGAAAGATCGATAAAGATGGGGATCGCTGACATGGCTTCCGAAACGATCCTCAGCGTCAAGGACCTGCGCGTCCGCTTCCAGACCCTCGACGGCACGGTCGAGGCGGTAAGGGGCATCAACATCAAGGTCAATGCCGGCGAGACCGTCGCCGTCGTCGGCGAATCCGGCTCCGGCAAGAGCCAGACGATGATGGCGGCGATGAGCCTGCTGTCGTCCAATGGCGAGGCGACCGGCCAGGTCGACTATCGCGGCCGCAATCTCCTGGCGATGACCAAAAGCGAGCTCAACAAGGTCCGCGGCCGCAAGATCAGCATGATCTTCCAGGAGCCGATGACCTCGCTCGATCCGCTCTATACCATCGGCAATCAGCTCATCGAGCCGATCCGCCGGCATCGCGGCCTGAACGCGCAGGCCGCGCGTGAGGAAGCGCTGAAGCTCCTAAGACTGGTGCACATCCCCGATCCCGAGCGGCGGATGAAATCCTATCCGCATGAAATGTCTGGCGGCCAGCGCCAGCGCGTCATGATTGCCATGGCTTTGGCAAACGATCCCGACATTCTGATCGCCGACGAGCCGACGACGGCGCTCGACGTCACCATCCAGGCGCAGATCCTGATGCTGCTTGCCGAATTGCAACGCAAGCTCGGCATGGCGATCGTCTTCATCACCCACGATCTCGGCATCGTGCGCCGCTTCGCCGACCGCGTCTATGTGATGCGCCAGGGCGAGGTGGTGGAGGAGGGCGATGCGGAGGCGCTCTTCGCCAATCCGCAGCATGCCTATACCAAGATGCTGCTCGCGGCCGAGCCGACCGGCACCAAGGCGGCGCCGCCCACCAATTCGCCGGTGCTGCTCGAAGGCAGGAATGTCGAGGTCGTCTTCAAGATCGGCGGCGGCTTCCTCGGCGGCGAACCGCTGATGCTGCGCGCCGTCGACAAGATCTCGATCCGGCTGAAGCGCAATCAGACGATCGGCATCGTCGGCGAGTCAGGTTCCGGCAAGTCGACGCTCGGCCGCGCGCTGCTGAGGCTCCTGCCCAGCGACGGCGTGATCCGCTTCGGCGACCGCGACATCTCCGAAGCGGACCGCCACGCGATGCGGCCGCTGCGGCGCGAATTGCAATTGGTTTTCCAGGACCCGTTCGGCTCGCTGTCGCCGCGCATGACGGTGGGCCAAATCATCACCGAGGGGCTTCTGGTGCACGAGCCCTCGCTGACCGGCAAGCAGCGCGACCATCGCGCCGTCGAGGCGCTGCGCGAGGTCGGCCTCGACCCCAACGCCCGCAACCGCTATCCGCACGAATTCTCCGGAGGCCAGCGCCAGCGCATCGCCATTGCCCGCGCCATGATCCTGAAGCCGAAATTGGTGGTGCTCGACGAGCCGACCTCGGCGCTCGACCGCTCCGTGCAGAAGCAGATCGTCGAACTGCTGCGCAAGCTGCAGGCCGACAACGAGCTGTCCTATCTCTTCATCAGCCACGACCTCGCGGTGGTGCGCGCCATGGCTGACTACATCATCGTCATGAAGCAGGGAAAGATCGTCGAGCAAGGGCCGACCGAGGAGATCTTCGGCGATCCGCGCGAAGCCTACACGCGGACGCTGATGAACGCCGCGATCGATACGACTAGGTTCCGGATCAGCGCATAAGACCGCCACCGGCCGCTGCTAGCTCATTGCGATGATGGGCACCTTTGCTTCCTTGCCGCGACGATGGCCTGCTGCTGTTGCTGCAGCTTTTCGATTCGGGCGGTATCGCGATTGGCCACAACCGTCTTGACCCGCTCGCCGCCCAGCAGCCATCTCGGCACGCTGGTGTTGGCGACCTTGCCGCGGCTGATCGCCGTCCGCGAAATGTCGGTCGCCGTGTCGCCGAGCGCGCTGTTGAGCTCGGCGCAGCTCATCTTGTCGTATTTCCCCGGATCGATCGATGCGACGGTCGAGGAGCAGCCTGCTGCGAGAGTCAGCACCGCCGTCAGCGGCAAAATAGTCGTCGGCGCGAACTTCATACTTCCACCTTGTCTCGCCGCCCCGATCGCCTCTTTCACTCAGGCAGGACGCCATTAGGCCAAGATAAGGGTTCCCCGTCCAGCACAATGATCGGCAACAGTTCGGTGCTGGACGTTAAGGCTGGGCGGGGGCGACAAGCGCCCAAGTGCTTGCTTTTTTCTGGTCGCAGTAGTCCATATCGAACGTCAGGCTGCGGCCGGTGGCTATCCTTGGGCCGTCATTCCGGTGCAAGGCCGCGCCGAATTCATGCCCGCACTCGAGCACGCAATATCGTGCCGCTCAGTCGCTTTGTCGGGGAATTGGCAGTTCGAGGCATGTCGGGGACGATAACCAATACTCCTCGCTGGTTGGGTGCCATTGGCGGGCAAACGGCAGAGGAAAATCTCTGGCACTCATGGGCGAACAAGAGCCTACATTCCGGCTGGGGACGGCATTCCCTTGTCGTCAACTGGATCGATATCCTCCGATATCTCCTGCCGCAGTTTTGGACCCTTGGCCAAACGCCTGCCCAAGGCTGAGACGAAAGCCTCATAGCGTTCGGCCGCCTTGGCGCGAGCCCCCTGGGCCGCAGGTTCCGGCAACGCTGGCGTGGTCGCGAGCCAGAACCGCACGAACACCGCCAGGGTTTCGACCGCGATGCCGATATCGCGCTCCTGCCGCGCGAGGCGGCGATCAACTTGATCGAGGCGTTTGGCGATAGCAGCCTCGCGACGTTCGTCGGCATCCGGCGACAAAAACGACGCGATCGCGGCCTCTGCGATCATCGATTGGGGCTGGTCGCGCCGGGCCGCATACTCGGCCAGCATCTTCATGATCGCCCCATCGAGATAGACGGAGATTTGCGCTTTCTTCTTGCGGCTGATCATGGCGGCTAAAACTCCATGCCGTCATCTCGGTCGAGCGAGACCTGCCGTGCCACGCCCTGCATGAGGCGGGCGAGGCGCCGATTGCGCACAGCACCGTCGTCGTCGCTATCGTCTACCGGACCGATCTCGAACTCATTTTCGATCGGAGCCGCTTTCTCGAACGCCCGCGCACGGTTCAGTTCGGGTTGCAGGCGCCGTTCGGACCCGGTCGGATCTTCATCGCCCCGCGCGCCGGGGGCTTCGTCGACCTCGGGGCGTTTCAGGACCGGTGGGCTGCTCCAATCACAAGCAAAAGCCTTCTCGGCTCGGGTCAGCTCAGGCGGCGACAAGACGCGTTCCCGGAAGCGAACATCCTCGTAATAGCGTGCCTTGTTCGCCCTGATCGGTGGGGTTCCCGCCACCATGACGATCTCGTCGGTCGGCGGAAGCTGCATGATCTCGCCAGGCGTCAACAGTTGGCGGGCGGTCTCTTGCCGCGACACCATCAAATGTCCGAGCCAGGGCGAAAGCCGGTGACCGGCATAGTTCTTCATCGCCCGCATCTCGGTTGCAGTGCCGAGCGCGTCAGACACACGTTTGGCGGTCCTCTCATCATTGGTTGCGAAGCTCACGCGCACATGACAATTGTCGAGGATGGAGTTGTTCGGGCCGTAAGCCTTCTCGATCTGGTTAAGCGATTGCGCGATCAGGAAGCTCTTCAGCCCATAGCCGGCCATGAAAGCCAAGGCAGTTTCGAAGAAGTCGAGGCGGCCGAGCGCAGGAAACTCGTCGAGCATGAGCAGAAGCCGATGCCGATGACCTTTCGCCCGAAGGTCCTCGGTCAGGCGACGCCCAATCTGGTTGAGGATAAGGCGAATGAGCGGCTTGGTCCGATTGATGTCCGAGGGCGGCACCACCAGGTAAAGTGTCGCTGGTTTGATGCCGCCGACGATGTCGCTGATCCGCCAATCGCAGCGCCTCGTCACCTCGGCGACGACGGGGTCGCGATAGAGACCGAGGAAGGACATCGCCGTGGAGAGCACGCCCGACCGCTCATTGTCAGATTTGTTGAGCAATTCGCGCGCCGCACTGGCGATGACCGGGTGCGGGCCTGCTTCTCCCAAATGGGCGGTCTTCATCATTGCCGCCAGCGTGGACTCGATCGGGCGCTTCGGATCCGAAAGGAAGGCGGCGACGCCGGCGAGCGTCTTGTCCTTCTCGGCATAGAGGACGTGAAGGATCGCGCCGACCAGCAGTGCGTGACTGGTCTTTTCCCAATGGTTTCTTTTTTCCAGGCTGCCTTCCGGATCGACGAGAATGTCGGCGATGTTCTGGACGTCGCGGACCTCCCATTCACCACGGCGGACCTCCAGCAAAGGATTGTAGGCCGACGTTTTCGAATTGGTGGGATCAAAGAGCAGGACTCGACCGTGCAGGGAACGGAAACCGGCGGTGATTTGCCAATTCTCGCCTTTGATGTCGTGGACAATCGCCGAGCCCGGCCAGGTCAACAGCGATGGCACCACCAGGCCAACGCCCTTGCCCGAGCGGGTCGGGGCGAAGCACAGCACATGCTCGGGACCATCATGGCGAAGGTAATGACGGTGATAGCGCCCGAGCACCACACCGTCGGCGCCGAGCAGCCCGGCAGCCTCTATCTCTCTCCTGACGGCCCATCGCGCCGAACCGTAGGTCACGACGTTCTTGGCTTCACGTGCGCGCCACACCGACATGCCGATTGCTACGATGATCGAGAGAAAGCCGCCGGACACGGCGATCAGTCCGCCTTCCACGAAAATGGTAGGGGCGTAGGCATCATAAAAATACCACCACCAGAACAGGGCGGGTGGATAATAGACAGGCAGGCCGGCGACTTCGAACCAGGTCGGTCCGAGTTGCGCTTGGAACCCAAGCCGCCATGCGGTCCATTGCGTCGCCGTCCAGGTCGTCAACAGGACGATTCCGAAGACAGTGAGGATCTGACCCCAGAGGATTTTCGTGGCGGACATGGCGTGATCCTTTCCTGAACTGTCAGAGACCGAGCCCGCGCTTGCGGGCAAAGCTCCAGTCGATGCCGCCGTCACCACGAGCGACACCGCAGACATGCTGGCCGAGATGTTTTTCGAGGCAGGGCGTCCAGGGTACAAGTTGGAACCCAAGGCCATCGTCGATCACGGCGAAACGGCCGGATGCGAGAGACAAGCGCTGGCCATAGGTGCCGGCGACGTAGTCGCCGCTGGCGGCACGGTTGAAGGGCCGTCCGCTATCGGCCGCGAGCTTGTCGCCAATCATCTCCAGCTCGCGGCGGCGCAGCGTATCGATCAGGTTAGTGGTGAAGATGATCCGGTTGCCCTGCCTCTCGGCGAGCCCATGATTGACCAGATGTTCGGCCCGGCGGTCTAAGGCGTCGCCGACCTCGGCGCCGAAGCCCCCCTCCGCAAGTGCTGCAGGCTCGCCGGCGATTGCCTGGCGGTCGAGCCAGGTCGCACCCGGTGCGGCAACCTGTTCATCCACAGCGAGATCGGAGCACACGGTAAGCGCGATCCGGCGCCGGCCACGCGCATCATCGAACTTGCGCAGCTCGACAATCGATCCCGGCGGGCCGTCGCCAGCGGCGTCCAGAGCGCAAAGTCTGATGTGATGGATACGTCCGTCAATACCGTCGACAACCGCGTAAGCCGCACCGCCCAGATCATCATCGGGTCCACGATCGACCAGCCGGCCGACAATGGGTGTATCGAGACTTTCGGCGGCCAACACATAACTGGCCGAACCCCGCTCGATCCCTCGCTCGGTCAGTGCGCGATGCATGCGCTTTATGATGTCGCCACGCTCGCCAAGCTCACGCAACCTCGCTTCGGCCTGGTCGTCGAGGACCCATTGGCCCGGGCCGACCTGGTCGGCGAGAGCAAGCGCTTCAAGCTTCCGCAGACGGCCGATCTTGAGCGCATGATATTCGTCAGGCTGGTTGTGAGGGCGTTGGGCTAAATCGATGACCCCGGTGTCGCGGCTGTCGCAAAGTAACTGGCGATCGAGTTGGGTCCAGCGTTCGGACTGGATCTGGCTTTCGAGTGAGCGGCGGATGTCGAGATCGGTTCGCGGCCCCAGTTCCTGAGTGATCAGGTCGCGAGCCCGGTCTCGCATGCCTTCCTTGATGTAATCGCGCGAGATGACCAGATCCTGGCCATCGTCGCGCAGGCCGCGCACGATCAGATGAACGTGCGGATGCTCGGTGTTCCAATGATCGACCGCGACCCAGTCGAGCCGCGTGCCGAGGTCCTTCTCCATCTGCCCCACCAGATCGCGGCTGAAGGATTTGAGGTCCTCCATCTCGAGGGCGTCGTCGGGAGAGACGATGAAACGGAAATGGTGCCGATCATCCTTGGCGCGCGCGGCGAAGGCCGCGCCGTCGGCATCCCCCGTCTGCGGCCCGAACAACCCCGCCTTCTCTCCGTCCCGGGTCACGCCCTCGCGACGCAAATAACTGAGATGAGTGGCGAGCGAGGCAGCGCTTGCGGTACGACGGACAACGCGAGCCTTTACGACTGCGCCGCGCGATCGCGGGGTGATAAGGCGATTGGCCTGGATGCTGGCGCGCTGTCCGTGACCAAACCGGGAGCGGCTGCCGGAAATGACTTTTCCCGAGCGCGAGACGCCACCGCCGGCTTTTTTCGCCGCCGCTAGCGCCTGGGCGATGAAGGGCCGTGCAGCTTGAGCGCGGGTCGAGCGGATGCGACCTGGCCGTATGCGAAACGCGCGCTCATCAGCCATGGCGCTGTCCGGCAATGTGGAAAAGACGACGCGAACACAAGGCTTCTGGCGTTCGGCGCACATTGCCCATAGGGGCCGCAATGTGCGACGCGGGCCCGAAAACCTGGCAAATCCTACCGTTCGACCGGCGCGCAATGTGCGCCCTTTTATCCTGCCATCGCTCGGTCGGGTTGCCTGCACCTATCCGGTCCGTACGCCATGGCACGCAGAACCACGAGATGGTGCGAAGAGCGTCGGGGCGGCTCATGGCGCGGACTTCTTGCTCGCTTCGGGAACGAACAGGCCGGTCGATCGAGTTGCGGCGTCGGCCAATCCTTCCTTGGGCACAGTGTTTGAAGCGTCATCGCGGGAGCGCTCCGGCCGTGTCGAAGGGTCGCCCGGGGTGTCGCTCGGCTGTGCGAAGAACAGCGGAGCGTACTTCCAGCCATACCGTCCGGAGAACGCCGGGCTGTTAGCTTTCATCGTACCAGTGTTGCCGATGGCAGACGCAACGATAGCGACATAGGCAAGCGTTTCCCGAGGCAGCCGCCTGCCTTTCAGCGACGCTTCGTAGCGCCGAGGGCCAGCATTATATGCGGCAATCCAGCCGGGCCATCCGTAGCGTTCAACCAACTCGCGGATATAGGCCGAGCCGGCGATGATATTGTCGTGCGGGTCGTAGGGATCGGCGCCGAGTCGGTACCGAACGCGCAGGTCGGACCAGGTGTTGGGCACGATCTGCATCAGCCCCATGGCGCCCTTGCGCGATGTGGCGCGTTGGTCGCCGGCACTTTCGGCGCCAAGGACGGCGCGGATCCAGGTCGGCGGAAGGCGGAAGCGCTTCGCCGCTTCCGCGATGTGAGTGTCGTAACGATTGCGGGCCGGCGGCATCACATCCGGCGGGTTCTTCGCCGGCGCAGAGGCGGCAACCACGCTGGTGATGCAAAGTCCGCCAAGCACAAACAAGGCCGAGCGCCAGAGCGGCAATGCGAGCGCTCCCGCTTGGCCCGCCGGCTGACGGCGCGCCGACATCGCTTAGTCCTTCTCGGCGCGATCGCGCTGGCGCGACCATTGCAAAGACCAGGACTTCTTGTCGTCGCCGTTCTGAAACAGATAGGCGCGAATCGGCTGCGCGAAAGTCGGGTCGTCAATCTGCAGCGATATGAATTCGCCGACCTTCTCGCTGGAGTGTATCCAACCGGCGCCAATCACGACGCCATCTTCGCCACCAGCATGCACACCATAGTCGGGCGCATTGTCCGCATCGCGCGCTTCGGCCGCGACAATTGCGGCCTCAAGGTTGAGGCTGAGCGTTTGAATTCGCCCCGAATGCCCAGTCTGATGGCGGTTGAATTCTCCGATCTGCGGCATGTCATTTCTCCTGTCTTTGATGTGCGCGGTGACGATTGGGTGGCGGCACGAAGGGGCGCTGCCGGTGAAGCGCTCACCGCGCTGAAGCGCGCCATTGGAAGCGGCCGTCGCCCTGCTCGTCGGTCCACAGCGGGACCGCGCGGCCAATAATGTGATCGGTGGAGATGAGGCCGAAGTAGCGACCATCGAGGCTGTCGCGGATCTGGCGGTTCATGAGGAAAACTGCGCCGACCGGAATGCCTCGGCAGCCCTGCCAGCCCGGCAGTTCACGCCCTGCGCGGTCGCGCTGAAGCGCAACGCCGACTTCGCTGCCATCGACCGAAATCGTGAACTTGTTCCGGCAAACGGTTTGACCGGAAACTGCAAGGATATGCTTCATGAGCAGCACGCCCCTCGGCAGATAGCCGCGGTCAGCCAGGAACGTTGTAAGCGTTTCAGGCGGCTCGACGGCGACGAGGTCATCGGCTCCAAACGGTCCCCTTGCATCGATCCGATAGAGACCGATCGCTGCGCTGGCCGACGCGTTCCAGACAAACTTCGGCGGGACATGCTTGAGAACCGGGCAGAGCGCTCCCATGGTCGCCAGTGCCGTCACAAGGACGATCGGTGACCGCATCATGGCTGGACCCGCCGGCGCAGGAGGTAGGCTCGGTGAAGGTCCATCGTATAAGTACGAGGCGCCTGCCCAACCGTCATTCGGTTGTGGATGTGCCGCCAGTGATCGGGCGAGACCGCTCCCGGATCGATGCCGAGTTGTTCGATGCCATCGATCGTCTGCAGCACGCGCTCGACCTTGGGCCAGCCTTGAGCGGTGAGCAGAATGTCACCGCCGGGCCGCACGAACGGCAGCGTCTGATGGGCTTCGCCCTCGGCAACCACGCGCACGATATCGACGCGCGAGATGATCGTGTCGTAGTCGTTCGCTGCCCATCTGACGAAGGCGAAGATGTCACCGGGCCGAAAAGAGACGATGCGTCGGCGCCGATCGAGTACCTTTTCCCGAGCGACCGAACCGAAGCGGATCCAGCACTCGATCTTTTTCTCGACCCAGGTCAGTTCGACATCAGTTAAGCCTTCGCCGGCAACAGCGCCTGACGCCGATCGGCATGAACGAAAGTCAACGACAGTGCCCATTGGCCTTTGTCCTGATCTTGCGGAAAGCAACCGCGATGCGTGATTGATGATTGGCGCCGGTGTGTTAGTGCGGCGCTCTTTGCACAGATTGAGCGCAGCTCAACGCACGTAGCGTCCGATCGGCGTGGAAGTTGCAGGGGTATGGCGCTTGGCGGGAAGCACTGAGCCGCGTGGGTCAGAAGTCGAAGTCACTGCGCCGCGCTGGGCCCAGGCCTGGAGGTCGTCAACTGCATAGACGACGCGGCCGCCAAGTTTACGGTAGGCGGGACCCGTGCCGTAGGTGCGGTGTTTTTCGAGCGTGCGCGACGACAGGCTGAGGAACTCGGCAGCTTCCTTGGTGCGCAGAAAGCGCGGCGGCAAAACGGCTAGATCAGGTCGCATTTGTCGAACCTCCGTGGGGCTTCGGTGAACCGCTGACGCTCAGCGGCGGGCGGCGATCACGGTGGCGGAAAGGAGGCGTCGTGAGGGATGGGGAAGATTGGGGGGCCTGATATTGCCACCCCAGGGCGCTAGGCCCGCCTGCGGTGGCGCAACAGTTGCAGATAGCCGCCGGAAATCATGGCTCCGCCGCCCTTGACGAGACCGATCACGGTGTCGCGAAGGGACGAGGTTTTCCACGCATTGGAGGCAACACGCCCTGTGCCATAAAAAGCAGTCGCGATTTCACGGTAGCTGGCGCCGTTCTTGCGGCCATCGGAGGCCTGCATCATGAGGCGCAGGCGGCGCCTCTGGTGAATCGTCATTCGTGTGTCCGGCGGCACGGGCCGCCTATGACAGGAGCGCCAGAAACGCACGAGGGCCTCAACCCGTCCGAGCGTTTGGGAATCGAGCGGGACCAAGGCCATGAGGGATCGGCCCGTTGCGCTCCCAGGAAGGAGGAGCAGCTGTGTCGCTATCCCACCGTGGCGGATGGCATGAAATCCCTGGGGACTCTCGTGCTGTTTGCCAACCTCAACGGGCGCTGTCAAAGATTCGCAGGACAGGAAATCTGGCGAGGCCATGAGGGTCACCACCGCGGGGTTGGCGAGAGGTGACCACAGAACGTCTTGCGTCAATGCGGATAAGTCGGGTCGGGCCGCGAAATCGCAACCCCCAGCGCTTCTGCGCTTCGGTTGGTAAGGGATGCCTCTCAATTCCCTCACGCACAAGTGCCAGATAATGCCGCTGATAAGAATCTGAGCGGCGAAGACATTCCCAGGCCAGGCCTTCGATTGGCAAGTCGTCGAAGAACTCGTAGCTGCTGTTGTCTCGCCAATGCGACGTGTCCGGCTTCATCGTGCAGCTCCTTGCTAAAACTGCAAGTTGTGCACGCATCGATTCCCGACTCTGGCGACAGGCGGAAGGCCCCCAAAACGCATCGCGTGATGCTCTTTCAG
>NZ_RZSC01000679.1:0-3135 GCF_003998155.1 Mesorhizobium sp. M1E.F.Ca.ET.063.01.1.1 | reverse complement strand
TGCATGTGGAGGGCGGCCACCGGCTGATCTGACCGGCGCAAAGCCCTCATCCATCGCCGCGAGCAGCGCCTTGAGCGTCGGCGGCTGGACGCGCCGGCGGCGCCAGATCATGACGAGGCCCGCGGAACGGACCGGGCCGGGCCAGGCGACCTCCGCCACCCCGCCGCGATCGAGCACGGCCGCGACCGCCAGGCGCGGCACGATGCCGAAGCCGGCGCCGGCTGCCACCAGCCCGGCGATGGCGTCGATGCTGCCGACCTCGGCCGCGAGCCTCGGCCCGCCGAGGCCCGCCTCGGTGAAAGCTCTGTCGACCATGGCGCGGTAGACGCATCCGGTTTCGGTGGCGACGAAGCGTTTTTCGGCAAGCTCCGCCAGATCGACCTCCGTCCTGTTCTCGCCCGGCGGCGCGATCAGCACCAGCGGCTCGGCCGCGACGACGCGTCTGGCGAAGCGCTCGTCCGATTCGCTCGCGCCAGAACGGTCGAAGCAGAAGGCGACATCGATCTCGCCGTCGCCGAGCCTGCGCAGCAACTCGCCGCTGCCGGCGATCTTCAGCTTGATGTCGATGTCGGGATGAACGGCATGGAAGTCGGCCAGCCAGCCGGCAAGCCTTGCGGAGGCAATCGTCTCCAGCGCGCCGATCGCAAGCCGGCCGGCCGTCGCGCTCCTGGTGGCATCGATGACGGCGCGCGCGTCGTCGGCGAGCGACAGCAATTCCTCGGCATAGGGTTTCAACGCCTCGCCGGCCGGTGTCAGCTCCAGCCCTCGCCGAGAGCGCATGAAGAGGCTGGCGCCAAGCTCGGCCTCCAGCGCCTGGATCTGGTCGCTGACGCTCGACTGCGCGAGATTGACCTCCACCGCGGCGCGGGTGACGTTGCGCGTGCGCGCAACCGCGAGAAATGTCTTCAGCAACCTTGGATGCATCGGGCGGGCGGCGCTACTGCAGCTGCGGCTTCTTGAGGAAGGAGTTGCGGTCTGCGGATTTTACCCTGAGCCAGGTCTCGCGGCCGTCGCGCACCACGCGCAACGGGATCTCGGCGCCTGCCGGGTTCTGCCAGAGCTTGCGATAGAAGTCGGCGAGACCGTCGACCTCACCGTCGCGCACGTCGGAAATGATGTCGCCCTGACGCAGGCCTGCCTTTGCCGCTGGACCGCCTTCGGCGACGCTCATCACCACCACCATGCCGTTCGACTCGGCCGAGAAAGCGCCGAGCCACGGGCGCGGTGGCCGGGCCAACTGGCCACGCTTCACCAAGTCGTCGAGGATCGGCGTCAGAAGGTCGATCGGCACGATCATGTTGATGTCGGCGACCTCGCCGGCGCGGCTCATCTGCAGGCGCAGCGAGCCGACGCCGAGCAGCTTGCCGTCGCGGTCGAACAGCGCGGCGCCGCCCCAGGACGGGTGCGCCGGCGCGGTGAAGATCGCCTCGTCGATGAGATATTCCCAGTAGCCGGCGAATTCCTGCTTGGTGACGATGTGGGCATCGACCTGCTGGCCGATGCCGTCGGCAAGCGTCACCGCGTCGCCGATATTGGCCTTCCTGGCGTTGCCGAAGGCGACCGCCGGCAGGTTGAGCGGCGACAGCGCCTGCACCAGGCCGAAGCCGGTCTCCTGATCGTAGGCCAGCGCATGCGCGGCGACCACGCGGCCGTCCTGGTCGGTGAGCCACACCTCGTCGGCCTCGGTGATCAGATAGCCGATGGTGAGCACCAGCCCGTTGTCGCGGATCACCACGCCGCTGCCCTCGCGGCGTGTGCCCAGCGCATTGGCGGTGAAGGCGTCGTCCGGAACCGTGGCGCGCACGGACACGACGGAGCGCGAGACTTTTTCGATGGTCATCGGTCGATCCTGGATTGCGGGTCTTTTTCTATAGGTATGGCCAATGCGGCGTGGTGCAAGGGCTGACGCCATTCCCTTCTCCCCTTGTGGGAGAAGGTGGCCGAGCGAAGCTCGGTCGGATGAGGGGTGCTGGACGGAGCGCGCCTTCGGCCGTTTGCTCCCCGCGTCCTAATCTCCCTCGTATCATTTCTTCCAACACCCCTCATCCGTCTCGGCGCTGCGCGCCGATCCACCTTCTCCCACAAGGGGAGAAGGGGAAAAATCCTGGCCCAGTCATTAGTTCAACGAAAATTGAACTTTTTTCTTTGACGCGCGCGGAACCGCACCTAAATCTTGCGTCAACCAACTCGCATCCGCCCCCCGAACCCACAAGGCCCCCCACGATGAACCAGTACACCCCGCCGAAAGTCTGGACCTGGAACAAGCCGAATGGCGGCGCCTTCGCCTCGATCAACCGGCCGGTCGCCGGGCCGACGCATGAGAAGGAACTGCCGGTCGGCAAGCATCCGCTGCAGCTCTATTCGCTGGCCACCCCCAACGGCCAGAAGGTCACGATCATGCTGGAGGAGCTTCTGGCGCTCGGCCACACGGGTGCCGAATACGACGCCTGGCTGATCCGCATCAACGAAGGCGATCAGTTTGGCTCAGGCTTCGTCGGGGTGAACCCGAACTCCAAGATCCCGGCGCTGCTGGACCGCAGCGAGCCGAAGCCGGTACGCGTGTTCGAATCCGGCTCGATCCTCACTTATCTGGCCGAAAAGTTCGGCGAATTCCTGCCTACCGAGCGTGCCGCCCGCGCCGAAACCTTCTCGTGGCTGTTCTGGCAGATGGGCTCGGCGCCCTATCTCGGCGGCGGTTTCGGCCATTTCTACGCCTATGCGCCGGAAAAGATCGAATACGCCATCGACCGCTTCGCCATGGAGACCAAGCGGCAGATGGACGTGCTCGACCGCAGGCTGGCGGAAAGCGAATACCTTGCCGGCCCCGACTACACCATCGCCGACATGGCGGTCTGGCCCTGGTATGGCGGGCTGGCCAAGGGCCGCAGCTACAACGATGCCGCGCAGTTCCTCGCCGTGCACGAATACGAGCACGTGCAGCGCTGGGCCGACGCAATCGACGCCCGGCCGGCGGTGAAGCGCGGCCGCATGGTCAATCGCATCTCCGGCGACCCGGCCTACCAGCTCCACGAGCGCCACGACGCCAGCGACTTCGAAACGAAGACGCAGGATAAGTTGGTGGCGGCGGAGTGAGTATCTCCTACCCTCCCCCTGGTGGGGAGGGTGGCCCGTAGG
>NZ_RZSC01000678.1:0-3148 GCF_003998155.1 Mesorhizobium sp. M1E.F.Ca.ET.063.01.1.1 | reverse complement strand
AGCAGGACGCCTGCGAGAAGCGGTCCGGCAAAACCTTTGACGACGACGCTGGCGGTGACGCCGACCACCTCGACCAGGCAACTCACGCAGTAAGCCGCATAGAGCCCGATCCTGACGGCGAACTTCTGCCAGAACCAGGTCGCCGGAAAACCGGCAAGTCCGGTGACCATCCAGACGGTGGCCTCGAAGACGCGTCCGCCGCCGCCCTGGCGGACGATGGCGACCAGGAAGGTGGCGGTCACCACATAGCCGAAGCCGAACAGCCCGTAGGCGAGGATCATCTTTGCCAGCGACCTGTCCTTCGGCAGCGCCGGTTCAGGCCCGTCGACACCGTTCGCAGGTACGGCGGAGCCGGCGAGCAGCGCGACGAGAAGCAGGCTGACAGCAGAAATCGCTGCCGACCACAGCCAGCCCGCAGGCCAGCCGGCATGGGAGGTAACGAGAATGGCCAGCAGCGCCGAGGATGCCGCGATACCCAGCCCGACGCCACCGAAATGCAGTGCCTGGAGGTCATTGCGGCCGGCTTCGGCAAGATGGCTGAAGACGATCGACGACATGAACACCATGACGAAGGCGCTGGCGAGGCCGGCGAGAAAGCGGATGACGATGAATGCCGCCATCGTCCCGTTCAATCCCATCAGGCCCGCAAGCACGGCGCTGGCGGCAAGGCTGGAAAACATCAGCAGGCGCTCGCGGCCGTGCGCCCAGCCGCCTGCCGCGGCGAGCGCGCCAATCAGGTAGCCGAGATAGTTGGCCGAGGCGATCCAGCCGGCATCGGCCGGCGTCAGATGCAGGTCCTCCATCATGCCGGGCAGGATCGGCGTGTAGACGAAGCGGCCGATGCCCATGGCGACGGCGAGCGCAACCATGCCGGCGACGGCAAGGCGTAAGGGAGATGGCGCGGCGACGTTCATTGCGGCGCAACATAGGTGTGTGCGCTGGCGAAACAACGCGCTTGTGTTGGGCCAGTTCGGCGGCAAGGCGCCTTCGAACGCCTTGGCTCTTGACGTTAGAAACTTTCGACGTCGGCGCCTTTGTAGGAGCAGAGAGCAATTATCGGTGCTGTCGATCAGCGGCACCCCGCTCCTGCCGTCTCGTAAGCCGTGCGGGCGGCCGTCAGCCGGAACGGCATGTCGCCGAGCTCGCGCTCCGACATGGTGTCGAGCACCGGATGCGACAACGGGTCGACGACCCAGCGGGCGATCTCGCCGTCATCATACCGGTCCTTTATCGGCGCGGTGCTGGAAAGCCCCCTCAGCAAAGATAAAATCTTCATCGGATTGCCTCCAAGTTCTGGCCTATATCAGCTAGAATCAGCCTTTCCTCGTCAAGTTTCAATTGAGATTTCGGCCCGACCGGTTTAGAAAAACTGAATGGCTATGCTGAACCGCGTCCATCTCAATGGCCTGCGCGCCGTCGAAACCGTCGCCCGCCTAGGCTCGCTTGCCGCCGCGGCGGCCGAACTCAACGTTTCGGTCAGCGCGGTCAGCCAGCAGATCAAGCGCACCGAAAAGCAGCTCGGCCAGGCACTGTTCGAGCGGACACCCGGCGGGCTGGTGCTGACCGAATTCGGCACTGTCTTCACGACCAGATTGAGCGCGGGTTTCCGCGAGCTCGCGCAGGCTGTGGCACTGGCCGGCGAAGCGACTGAATGCACGCTGGTGGTGTCGGTGGCGCCGGCCTTCGCCTCGAAATGGCTGCTGCCAAGGCTGTCGCGACATTTCGCCCGGCACCCGAATGTTCTGCTGCGCATCGATGCTTCCGCCCGGGTCGCCGACCTCGACCATTCTGACATCGACATCGCCATCCGGCTCGGTGACGGCAAGTGGCCTGGCGGCCGGGCGGAACTGCTGCTCGCGCAAGAGGTGTTTCCGGTCTGCGCGCCATCGATCGCCGCAAAGCTCAAGTCGATCGAGGACCTGACGCAGACCTGCGCCATCACCGACGAGCGAGCGATGATCAATTGGGAAAGCTGGTTCGAGGCGGCAGGGGTGGAACCGGTCACATTCCTGAAAGGCGCGCGCTTCACCGACCCGATGCTTTGCCTGGAATCGGCGATCGCCGGCCATGGCGTGATGCTCGCCTGGCAATTGCTGACGGCCGACGCGCTGGCCGACGGACGGCTGGTCGCACCCTTCGGCGTGCGGGCTGAGAGCGGGCTGGGCTATTGGCTGGTCACGTCGGCGACAAAAAGCGAGAGCCGCAAGGTGCGCGATTTCAAGGCCTGGATCCGCGAGGAGATCGAGGCGACGATGGCGCAGTTCAGTGCGCTCGACAGCGCCGCTTAAGCTCGTTTGAGCATGATCTTTTCCGAACCGAAGGTCAGCGCAGCAAAAACCGCTGCGCACTTTTCGGGATCATGCTCTGAACAAGCCCAGTCGATCGCGGTGGAAAGGCCAACCGCGCCGGTCTATGTAAGGACCAGACCCCAACAAAATGGCAGGCAGGATCATGACCACACATTCGCGCGGCGTCTCAGCAACGATCGACCCGGTGAAGCTCGACAGACTGGCCGAGGTTGCGATCAAGGTCGGGCTGCAACTGCAGCCCGGACAGGATCTGGTGCTGACGTCGTCGATCGCGGCGCTGCCGCTGACCAGGCGCATCGTCGAGCACGCCTACAAGGCCGGCGCCGGGCTGGTGACGCCGATCTTCAACGACGACGAGATCACGCTGGCGCGTTTCCGCTACGGCACTGATGCCGGCTTCGACCGCGCCGCCGGCTGGCTCTATGAGGGCATGGCGAAAGCCTTCGCCAACAATGCCGCGCGGCTCGCGGTGCGCGGCGAGGATCCATCGCTGTTATCGGCGCAGGACCCCGCCAAGGTGGCGCGCGCCAACAAGGCGAACTCGATGGCCTACCGGCCGGCGCTGGAGAAGATCACCGGCTTCGACATCAACTGGAACATCGTCGCCTATCCCGACCTCGCCTGGGCGAAGCAGGTCTTTCCGGGGGAGCCCGACGACGTTGCGGTGGTGAAGCTCGCGGACGCAATCTTCTCGGCCTCGCGTGTGGATGTCGAGGATCCGATTGGCAACTGGAAGGCGCACAACGCCGCGCTGGCCGAGCGCACCAAATGGCTGAACGGCCACAATTTCCATTCCCTGCATTTCACCGGGCCGGGCACCGACCTGACGGTCGGGTTGG
>NZ_RZSC01000677.1:0-3153 GCF_003998155.1 Mesorhizobium sp. M1E.F.Ca.ET.063.01.1.1 | reverse complement strand
GCCGACACGGCCGCGCAACTGATAGAGCTGGGCCAGGCCGAACATGTCGGCACGATGGATGATCAGCGTGTTGGCGGTCGGGATGTCGAGGCCGGATTCGACGATGGTCGTCGACAGGAGCACGTCGTACTGGCCGTCGTAGAAGGCATTCATGATGTCGTCGAGTTCGCCGGCCGGCATCTGCCCGTGGGCGACCGCCACTTTCAGCTCCGGTACGGATTCCCTCAAGAAATCATGGATTTCGGCAAGATCGCTGATGCGCGGCACGACATAGAAGGAATGGCCGCCGCGATAGCGCTCGCGCAGCAGCGTCTCGCGGATGACCAGCGGATCGAATGGCGAGATGAAGGTGCGCACCGCCATGCGGTCGACCGGCGGCGTGGCGATCAGCGACAGTTCGCGCACACCGGTCAGCGCCAGTTGCAGCGTGCGCGGGATCGGCGTCGCCGACAACGTCAGCACATGCACGTCGTTCTTGAGCTCCTTCAGCCGCTCCTTGTGCTTGACGCCGAAATGCTGCTCCTCGTCGATGATCAGCAGGCCGAGATTCTTGAACGAGATCGAGCTGCCGAGCAGCGCGTGGGTGCCGACCACGATGTCGACCGTGCCTTCGGCGATGCCTTTCTTGGTTTCGGCCAGTTCCTTTGAGCCGACCAGGCGCGACGCCTGCGCGATGCGGATCGGCAGGCCGGAGAAGCGCTGCGAAAAAGTTTTGAAGTGCTGGCGCGACAGCAATGTCGTCGGCACCACCACCGCGACCTGGAATCCTTCCATCGCCCCGATGAAGGCGGCGCGCAGCGCCACTTCCGTCTTACCGAAGCCGACGTCGCCGCAGACCAGCCGGTCCATCGGCTTGCCGGCGCCGAGATCGTCCATGACGGAATCGATCGCCGTCTGCTGATCGTCGGTTTCCTCATAGGGAAAGCGGGCGGCGAACTCGCCATAGAGGCCTTCAGCCGGGATCATAGTCGGCGCGGCGCGCATCTGCCGCTCCGCGGCGATGCGGATCAACTGCCCGGCCATATCGAGCAGGCGCCGCTTCAGCCGCGCCTTGCGCGCCTGCCAGGCGCCGCCGCCGAGCTTGTCGAGCGCGGCTTCCGCCGAGTCCGACCCGTAGCGCGACAGGAGCTCGATGTTTTCCACCGGCAGAAACAGGCGGTCGTCGCCGGCGTAGTGGATTTCGAGGCAGTCATGCGGCGCGCCGACCGCCTCGATGGTGCGCAGGCCGACGAAGCGGCCGATGCCGTGATCGGCATGGACGACGATGTCGCCTGAAGACAGCGACGTGGCCTCCGCGATGAAGTCGGAAGCGCGCTTCTTGCGCTTCGAGCGGCGGATCAGCCTGTCGCCGAGAATGTCCTGCTCGGCGACGACGACCATGCCGTCGGTCTCGAAGCCCGATTCGAGCGGCAGCACGGCGAGCCCCGCCTGCCCCGGCTCGAGCTTTTCAACCTCGGCAAGCGTCGCGACGGGCTTGAGGTTGCCGAGATGGTGTTCGGCGAGGATCTGGCCGAGCCGGTCGAGCGAGCCTTCGGTCCAGCCGGCGACGACGACACGGCGTCGCGCGGCGCGCTCGTCGGCGATGTGCTTCACCACGACGTCGAAGACGTTGATGTTGGGGTCGGCGCGCTCCTCGGCGAAGCGGCGGCCATGCCGCGAGCCGGCATGGAAGACTTTTCTGCCGCCGACATCGGGCGCATCGAAGACGGTGAAGTCGATGTCTTCGCGCGGGCCGAGCGAAGCTCTGAGGTTCTCCGGCGAGAGGTAAAGCAGGTCCGGCGCCACCGGCTTATAGGGCACCGCATCCTTCAGCGCGCCGTCGGCCTGCTTGCGGCGAGCCTCATAGTGGTCGAGGATCAGCGTGTGACGCTCGGCCAGCGCCTCATGCGCCAGATGATCGAAGACAACCGGCGCATCCGGCAGATAGTCGAACACCGTCTCCAGCCGTTCGTAAAAGAAGGGCAGCCAGTGCTCCATGCCGGCGAAGCGGCGCCCTTCGCTGACCGCGGCGTAGAGCGCGTCGTCGCGCGACGGTGCGCCGAAAGCCTCGATATAGGAGCGGCGGAAGCGGCTGATCGTCTCCGGCGTCAGCGCCACCTCGCTCATCGCCTGCAGCGCCATCGACTTGCGCTGTCCGGTGGTGCGCTGGGTCGCCACGTCGAAAATACGGATCGATTCCAGCGTGTCGCCGAAAAAGTCGAGCCTCAGCGCCTCGCTCCAGCCGGGCGCGAAGAGGTCGAGGATGCCGCCGCGCACAGCGAATTCGCCGACGTCGCGCACGGTCGGCACGCGCTCGAAGCCGGAGGTCTCCAGCCGCGCGATCAGCACCTTCATGTCGATCTGGTTGCCGGGCCTGGCATGGAAGGTCTGCGCTTCGATCAACCCGGCCGGCGGTATGCGCTGAAGCAGCGCATTGGCGGTGGTGAGGATCACGGCGCGATGCGGCTTCCTGGCGAGCGCAATGATGGCGGAAAGCGCGTCGAGCCGCCGCGCGGCGGCATCCGCGCCGGGCGACACACGGTCATAGGGCAGGCAGTCCCAGGCGGGCAGTTCCAGCACCGGCAGGCCGGGCGCCGCGAAGGCCAGCGCTTCGATGATCGCCGGCAGCCGCTGGCCGTCGCGCGCGACGAACAGCACCGGCTTGTCGGGTGCGATCTCCTGCGCCGTCCGCACCAGCGCGAAGGCTTCATAGCCGTCGGCGACGCCGTCGACGACGAACTGGCCGGCGCGGCCCTTGGGCAGGCCGATGGAAGGGATGAGGCTCATGGGTTATGCGTTTTTCACAATGTCATGGTCCGGCGCGACGCCAGGATCTTGTGCAGCACCGCGCAATCGATATCGGGCGGAACCGGGCGTTCGCCGGTGATCATCGGCAGGAATTCGGTGTCGGGGATTTCGAGGAGCTTTTCATATTGGTCGATTTCGTCGCCGGTCAAGGCGCCGATCTCGGCATCGGCGAAGGAACCGAGTATGAGGTCCATCTCGCGCATGCCGCGGTGCCAGGAGCGGAACAGGAGCTTACGCCGGCGGGCATCCAACCCCTCGCTTGATCGCTGTGTTCCGGTCATTGCGCCGCATCCCTGTTCGAGCGGCGCATATAGCGTGGATAGCGACCGGTGTCAGCCTTTGCGCTGCGGCCGTCGCGACATAAGC
>NZ_RZSC01000676.1:0-3162 GCF_003998155.1 Mesorhizobium sp. M1E.F.Ca.ET.063.01.1.1 | reverse complement strand
CAACTCCGAGGACCTCGTCGTGATCCTCGACCTGAAGGACGCCAACGGCAATGAAATAACCAGAGCCGTCAACGTCGAGAACTCGGACCTGATCAAGGGTAACGCCAATGTTCCCGCCCCGTACAACACCGAGTTCACGCTCGATAACAACGATGCCTTGCTCATCATCGAAAAGAACGACTACACGGTCTCCGGCGAGACCTACAAGATACAGGGCCTCCAGATCATGCAGAGCGCCAATGGGTTGACGGGTGACGCCATCAACCTGAACGGGGCCGTCGGAGCCAATGGCGGCAGCAGTGCCACCAGCAACCTGACGGCTTGGGATACGACCGACAATGATGTCCTGAAGATCGTGGACATCGGGTTCGTGCAGCAGACCACCGGGACAATCGGCGCCAACCTCGACTTCGGGTTCCAGATAGCGGACGCGGACGGCGACACGACGGCGACGCAGCATATCCTCGTCGACATCGCCTGACGCCTGACCAAGCGGGGGCAGCCATGCTGCCCCCGTTCGATACCCACAGATCTACGATAGGGTGCTGTCGAGCGGATCGATCGTCGACACGCTGCTGTAGTGCCCTGACCGCCTTCGCCACAACCGTCCCGCTGTAGAGCACTTCGCGGCGCGTCAACTGACAGTGGAAACCGGCAATGCCATCGTCCAATCCATCATTGGTACTATGGCGGGCGTCCGCCTGCATAAGCCTATTCAATCTGCTCGCCGCTCCCACGGTCAAGTTCACGGGCGCGATCGAGTATATTTTCTTGTATTTTCAAATAGTTCCTACAGCAGGGACAAAAGTCCCTCTTGGGGAGGGACCATTTCCCCAAGTCACATACCTTCCAAAAAATCAACAGTCCGATTTGAACTTTCCACAAATAAGCGTAAACTTTTTATTGCTCATGTACTGAGCGGGAGGCGTACAGGCAGTCAATAGCCTGTTGAAGAGGGGCGGGGTTGAGTATGCCCTCATTATTGATCCTTGGTGCCCGCCGTTGGTGGGTTACCGATGCGCATAGGACGCATCCGCCCAGAATTGCCTGACGGGGCACGGAGCGGAGGATCGCGGTGGTTCCTCCCAACACCCTCTACCCCCTGAGTCAATCCACAACTCCAGTTTCCTTTAACGATGGCGCACAGCGCCGGCCCTGCCGGCGGATGCGCGCCCATGCGACCGGTTGCCAGCGTTGGGGCTGATTTCGCGCCTGTCGCATTGAACGGAGGCGATTATGACGACCACCATCGACATCAATGGCACGCTTACCCTCGACCAGAGCTCAGGATCTCAGGGCGACGATACCGCCATCACCAGCGATCTCACCGGTCTTTCGACCACCTTCAAGAATTTCCTCAACGGACTGACCGGCGACCTGCAGCTTTCGGCGGGTCAGCTTAGCTTTGCCGATGATGTTGAGGCCGCCGTCAGCGGCGCCGGCTTCGTCACGGTCAATCCGGACGGCGCCACGATCAGCAAGCTGTTCTTCTCGGACAGCAGCGGCAATGCGTTCGACGGCGACCAGGTCATCTACAATGGCAGTCCCCTGCAAACGGTCGACGGCGACAACATCTATCTCCATTCCTATGCGAATGGCACGATCGTGCTGGCCACCACCAGTGCGACCGAAGGCGCGGGCGATGTCGTCGCGGCTTTCTATCTGAACGCGGCCGGCGACAACCTCAGCGCCAGTATCGAGATGGTCACCTTCGAGGCCATCGCGCATCCGGACAGCACCAATTCAAACGACAGCATTGACTGGACCAATCTTCTCAACGTCTCCAGCACGGGCTCCTTATCCTTCAATTTTGACGGTCTCGCCTCGGGCAACAATCTATTCGTGGCCGTCGGCTCGTCCGGCGCGGGGATGGTGGTGAGCGGCATACATCCGGTCATCCACGCCGACGGAACGCTCGACAATTCAGGCGACAACATCAAGACCAGCCAGGGCGGCATCGGCGCCACGATCGGCGTCAACAACCAGATGTTCGACCCGGGCGAGACAGCGGTGTTCAGCTTCGTCAAAGGCCAGGCGCCGGGCACATATAACGACCTTGACAACATGAGCTACACCGACTTCATCGATGTCACCGACGCCACGCTCTTCATCTCCCAGACGGAAGGCAGTCCGGGTACCAACTTCACCGTGAAAATCGGCGCGTTCAGCGCCGGCGGCGCTTCGACGAATCCCGAAAGTGGCCGCAGCTATCTCGACAACGATCTCAACAGCGGCGCAAATCTCGGCAATGACGCCAATCAAAGCGCGCTTACCGACGACACGAAGGTAGCCATCGTTCGCGTCGTCATCCGGGACGGCAACGGGCAGATCGTTACCAACACCACGGTGAACGACAATTACGTCACCTTCAACGCGGACGGCACCATAACCGCGCAGCACCTCAACGATTCCTATACGGTGCAGTGGTTCACCGACAACACCGGCACACAAACCCTTGAGACCTTCAACCGCTTCCAGGCGACGGCGGTGGTCGGCAAATTCGACGTCGGCCGGGTCGACCTGTCGCAAGGCGTTACGGTGACAGAGTCGGTCGGCGACAAGCTCGTCACCAACGACGACGGCCCGACGGTGTCGACCAACGCGGCCGTGCAGCTCGACGACGACGCGCTGACCGGCGGCAATGCAGGCGGCACAGGCGACGTCAATCCCGACACCGCCAACACCACCGGCACGCTGGCGCACAGCTACGGCGCCGACGGCGCCGGCTCGACGCTGCTGACGGGCGCCGGCCTGCCGACCTCCTCGACGACGGAAGGAGCCTTCATCCAGACGGTGAACGGCGCCGGGACGCTGCTGACGATCAGCCAGATCCAGAACGGCGTTGCGGTGGCGGTGGTGTCGGTGTCGCTGTCGAACACGACGGCTGGCGCCTACACGGTCACGCAATTGCATGCGATCGACCATCCGGCGGGTCTGGACGAGAACGACGTCTCGTTCACGATCGGCTACACGACCACCGACCATGACGGCGACACGGCGGCCGGCTCGATGTCGATCAATGTCGACGACGACACCCCGACGGTGTCGACCAACGCGGCCGTGCAGCTCGACGACGACGCGCTGACCGGCGGCAATGCAGGCGGCACAGGCGACGTCAATCCCGACACCGCCAACACCACCGGCACGCTGGCGCACAGCTAC
>NZ_RZSC01000675.1:0-3164 GCF_003998155.1 Mesorhizobium sp. M1E.F.Ca.ET.063.01.1.1 | reverse complement strand
GGTGCACCCAATCGCCTTCCTGAGGTGACGCGACACTAGACCGTTGGGACTAGCGACCGCAAGTTCGCATCACTCATCGTGAACAGTTTGAAACATGAATCGGTTGGCCCGGCGTCATTTTTATCTGACATTTGCCGCCAAGGCCTTTTCCGCTACAGGAGAATGTGATTCAACCGGCCCGTTCGCGGGTGTCGGGCACCGGAATCACGAACAGGGGGCACATGGCCAAGGAAACGCGCGGCGATTTCTATCCGGTACCGATCGTCGACCAGAACACGCGTCCGGGTGCCGTCACCAGGCTCATCGTCTTCATCGTCGTTCTGACCGGCGCCGCAATTGTCTTCGGACTGTTCCGCGAGCGTCTGGGCGATCCGTTCCTGCTCGGCATGCTGGGCGTGCTCGCGATGATCGGCGTCGGCTTTCTGTTCGCCACCGCGATCGGCTTCGTGCAGATCGCGCCGCGCTCGACCAGCGACGAACTGTCGAAAGCCTTCGTCGATTCAATGTCTCAAGGTCTGCTGGTCACCGACACCAAGGGTCGGGTCGTCTATGCCAACCGGGCCTATGCCGACATGACAGGCGCCGCATCGGCGACTGATTTGAAGACGGTCGAGGGCCTGCTTTCCGACGTTCCCGAGGCCTCGATGACCATCTATCGGTTGGCCTCCGGACTGCGCGACGGTCAGGCCGGCGACGGTGAATTCCGGCTGGCGCAGTCGATCAAGCCCGGGGCCGAGCCTGGCGCGCGCTGGTACCGCGCCCGCGCCCGCGCTTTCAGCGTGCCGGGCGAGCGGCTGCCGATGCTCGCCTGGCAGATCGCGGACATCTCGCAGGAGCGGGCGGAGCAGGAGCGGTTCTTCCTCGACCTGCAAAAAGCGATAGACCACCTCGACCACGCGCCGGCCGGCTTCTTCTCCGCCGACCAGGAGGGCCGCGTCACCTACATCAACGCGACGCTCGCCGAATGGCTGGGCATCGACCTTGCCAGCTTCACTCCAGGCGCGGTGACGCTGCCGGAAATCGTCGCCGGCGACGGCATGGCGCTCGTCCGCTCGGTCAAGGCTGATCCCGGCACCACGCGCAACGCCGTCATCGACCTCGATCTCACGACAATGAGCGGCCAGGCGCTGCCGGTCCGCTTCATGCACCGCGTTTCGGCGAGCCGCGAGGGGGTGAACGGGCCGACCCGGACCATCGTGCTCAACCGCACCCAGGGCGAAGACGCTTCCGCCGATCTGCGCGCCTCGGAGGTCCGTTTCACCCGCTTCTTCAACTCGACGCCGATGGCGATTGCCGGCGTCGATGCCAGCGGACGCATCCTGCGCACCAACGCGCCGTTCCTGTCGCTGTTTTCATCCGTCGTCGACCGCGACGCCGTCGACCGGCGTGTGCGCTTCGAGAGCGTCGTGCATGAGCGCGACCGGCCGGCCTTTGCCGCCGCCTTCGAAAAGGCGCGACAGCGCCAGGCCAACATCGAGCCGATCGACTCGCTGCTGCCCGGCAATGACGAGCGCCACATCCGCTTCTACGTCAACGCTGTGGCCGACAGCGCCGGCGCCGAGGGGGCTGAGGAGTCGGCCATCGTCTACGCGGTCGAGACCACCGAACAGAAGGCGCTCGAGGGCCAGATGGCGCAGAGCCAGAAAATGCAGGCGGTCGGCCAGCTCGCCGGCGGCATCGCGCACGACTTCAACAACGTGCTCACCGCCATCATCATGGCATCAGACCTTTTGCTCACCAACCACCGTCCGTCGGATCCGTCCTTCCCCGACATCATGAACATCAAGCAGAACGCCAACCGCGCGGCGTCTCTGGTGCGACAATTGCTCGCCTTCTCGCGCAAGCAGACGCTGCGCCCGGAAGTGCTCAATCTGACCGATGTCCTGGCCGACCTCAGAATGCTGCTCGCCCGCCTCGTCGGCAACGACATCCGCCTGAAGATCGACCATGGTCGCGATCTGTGGCCGGTCAAGGTCGACATCGGCCAGTTCGAGCAGGTGGTGGTCAATCTCGCCGTCAATGCGCGCGACGCGATGCCCGCCGGCGGGGACCTTACGGTGCGCACCCGCAACGTCACGGGCGAGGAGTGCAAATCCTTTGCCTACCGGGAGCTCACGCCGGCCGATTATGTGCTGGTCGAGGTCGAGGATACCGGCAGCGGCATCGCGCCGGACGTACTGAAGAAGATCTTCGAGCCGTTCTTCACCACCAAGGAGGTCGGCAAGGGGACGGGCCTCGGCCTGTCGATGGTCTACGGCATCATCAAGCAGACCGGCGGCTTCATCTATTGCGATTCCGAGGTCGGCAAGGGGACGGTGTTCCGCATTTTCCTGCCGCGCCACGTCGCGGAGGTGAAGAAGGCGAGCGAGCCTGTCGAGACGGCGGCCGCCGCGGTGCCGGCCAAGCCGGTCGACACGGTGAAGGATCTCTCCGGTTCGGCCACGGTGCTTCTGGTCGAGGACGAGGATGCCGTCCGCATGGGCGGCGTCAGGGCGCTGACCTCGCGCGGCTACACCGTTCACGAAGCGTCCTCCGGCGTCGAGGCGCTGGAGGTCTTCGAGGCTCTCGGCGGCAAGGTCGACATCGTCGTGTCCGATGTGGTGATGCCGGAAATGGACGGACCGACGCTGCTCGGCGAGTTGCGCAAGCGCCAGCCGGATATCAAGTTCGTCTTCGTCTCCGGTTATGCAGAGGACGCCTTCGCCAAAAACCTGCCTGCCGACGCGCATTTCGGGTTCCTGCCCAAACCCTTCTCGCTCAAGCAACTGGCGACCATCGTCAAGGATGTGCTGGAATCCTAAAACAGCAACCGCTTGCACATTGCGGCGACCCTGCCATGATGATGGAGACGGGGTAAGTTGCATGACAGGGAGTTAGCGTGACGCCGCACATCGAGGCGGGCAGGGGCGACTATGCCGGAACGGTGCTGTTGCCGGGCGATCCCGAGCGCGCCCAATGGATGGCGGAAACCTTTCTCGAGGCGCCGCGCTGCGTCAATCGCCGCCGGGGCGCCCTTGGCTTCACCGGCCGGTATCGCGGCAAACCGGTCAGCATCCATGCAACCGGCATCGGCGTCTCTTCCTTCCTCATCTATGCCCATGAGCTGCTGGACTATCATGGCGTGAAGACGCTGATCCGCACAGGAACATGCGGCGCCCTGACCG
>NZ_RZSC01000674.1:0-3187 GCF_003998155.1 Mesorhizobium sp. M1E.F.Ca.ET.063.01.1.1 | reverse complement strand
CCCGACGCCCTCCCCGACTACGAGCTTCTCGAACTGCTGCTCTTCCGGCTGATCCCGCGCGTCGACACCAAGCCGATCGCCAAGGCCTTGCTGGCCCGCTTCGGCACCTTCGCCGAAGTGCTCGGCGCGCCGGCGTCGCTGCTCGAGGAAGTCAAAGGCATCGGCCCGGCGGTGGCGACCGATCTCAAGGTCATCGCCGCCACGGCACAGCGCATGGCGCGCGGCGAAGTGCGCGGCCGCGAGGTGCTGTCGAACTGGACGCAACTCCTCGACTATTGCCGCTCCGCCATGGCGTTCGAGACCCGCGAGCAGTTCCGCATCCTCTTCCTCGACAAGAAAAACGCGCTGATCGCCGACGAGGTGCAGCAGACCGGCACCGTCGACCACACGCCGGTCTATCCGCGCGAGGTGGTCAAGCGCGCGCTCGAACTTTCCGCCAGCGCCATCATCCTGGTGCACAACCATCCGTCCGGCGACCCGACGCCGTCACGCGCCGACATCGAGATGACCAAGCAGATCATCGATACGGCAAAGCCGCTTGGTATCGCGGTGCACGACCACATCATCATCGGCCGCAAGGGCAATGCCTCGATGAAGGGGCTGCTGCTGATCTAGGCCCCCCGCGGGCGCAAATAGCAACATGTGGCCACCGGCTAGTCGGCTCTGGAATTTCAACTGGAAATCGAGCATGATGCGGCTTGGCATTCCTGAATGCTTCGCTCTCCTGGGAATGCCGGGAGGAACGGGACATGGCGATTGCGCTTGTACTCGTTTTAGTCGTTGTGGGCTCGGTGTTGTTCCACTTCCTGAGCCCATGGTGGTGGACGCCGATTGCCTCGAATTGGGACTATATCGACAACACCATCATCATCACCTTCTGGATCACCGGCGTCGTCTTCAGCGCCGTCGTGCTTTTTATGGCCTATTGCGTGTTCCGCTTCCGCCATCGCGAAGGCAACCGCGCGGCCTATGAGCCGGAGAACAGGCGCCTCGAATCGTGGCTGACGGTCGTCACCGCCGTCGGCGTCACGGCCCTTCTGGTTCCAGGTCTGTTCGTCTGGAGCCGCTTCGTCAACGTTCCAAGCGAGGCGGCCGACATCGAGGTTATTGGTCAGCAATGGCAGTGGAGCTTCCGCCTGCCCGGCAAGGACGGCAAGCTCGGAACTTCGGATACCCGCGACGTAACCGCTGACA
Source organism: Mesorhizobium sp. M1E.F.Ca.ET.063.01.1.1 (assembly GCF_003998155.1). NCBI lineage: Bacteria > Pseudomonadati > Pseudomonadota > Alphaproteobacteria > Hyphomicrobiales > Phyllobacteriaceae > Mesorhizobium > Mesorhizobium sp. M1E.F.Ca.ET.063.01.1.1. Next base: position 1,993 of record NZ_RZSC01000674.1, on the reverse strand, counting down.
ATCCGTTGGGCGTTGCCCCCAAAGATCCGAACGGCCAGGACGATGTCTTGGTCGAGGCCGCCGATCTGCACCTGCCGGTCGGCAAGCCGGTCAAGGTGCTGCTGCGTTCGATCGACGTGCTGCATGATTTCTATATCCCGGAATTTCGCGCCAAGATGGACATGATCCCCGGATCCGTCACTTATTTCTGGTTCACTCCAACCAGAACCGGAACCTTCCAGGTCTTGTGCGCCGAGTTATGCGGCCAGGGGCACCCGCTGATGCATGGCGTGGTCGTGGTCGACACCGAGCAGGACTACCAGGCCTGGCTCGGCCAGCAACAGACTTTTGCGCAATTGTCGGCGCCCCAGCAAACGGGCTCCGCGGACCGCCGGCCAGGAGAGACGACGGCGTCCGGTCCCGACATTGCGGCAAAACTCGAAACTGTCGAGGCCCGCTGAACAGGGCACGGAGGTGCTCCAAATGGTCGACGTCACACCCGCAGATGCCGTTCCGCCCGCCGAAGTCGGAGAGGTGGAACTGTACCATCCGCATAGCTGGTGGACGAAATATGTCTTCTCTCAGGACGCCAAGGTCATTGCGGTCCAGTATTCGGCGACGGCAACGGCCATCGGTCTTGTGGCGCTGGTGCTGTCCTGGCTGATGCGCCTGCAGCTTGGTTTTCCCGGCACGTTCGACTTCATCACTCCGGAAGCCTATTACCAGTTCATCACCGTGCACGGCATGATCATGGTGATCTACCTGCTCACCGCGCTCTTCCTTGGCGGCTTCGGCAATTACCTCATCCCGCTGATGGTCGGCGCCCGCGACATGGTCTTTCCCTATGTCAACATGCTGAGCTACTGGGTCTATCTGCTCGCCGTGCTCGTTCTGGTGTCGAGCTTCTTTGCGCCGGGCGGACCGACGGGCGCAGGCTGGACGCTCTACCCGCCGCAGGCCATCATGACCGGCACGCCGGGCGGCCAGGATTGGGGCATCATCCTGATGCTCTCTTCGCTCATCCTGTTCATCATCGGCTTCACCATGGGTGGCCTGAACTATGTGGTGACGGTGCTGCAGGGCCGTACGCGCGGCATGACCCTTATGCGCCTGCCGCTCACCGTCTGGGGCATCTTCACCGCCACCGTCATGGCGCTGCTCGCCTTTCCGGCGCTGTTCGTCGCTTGTGTGATGATGCTGCTCGACCGTCTGCTCGGCACCTCCTTCTTCATGCCGGCGATCGTCGAAATGGGCGAGCAGCTGCAGCACAATGGCGGCAGCCCGATCCTATTCCAGCACCTGTTCTGGTTCTTCGGCCACCCGGAAGTCTACATCGTGGCCCTGCCGGCCTTCGGCATCGTGTCCGACCTGATCAGCACGCATGCGCGCAAGAATATCTTCGGCTACCGCATGATGGTCTGGGCCATCATCGCCATCGGCGCGCTGAGCTTCGTGGTCTGGGCGCACCACATGTATGTCAGCGGCATGAATCCTTATTTCGGCTTCTTCTTCGCCACCACGACGTTGATCATTGCCGTGCCGACCGCGATCAAGGTCTATAACTGGGTGCTGACGCTGTGGCGCGGCGACATCCACCTCACCATCCCCATGCTGTTCGCGCTCGCCTTCATCGTCACCTTCGTCAACGGCGGCCTGACGGGCCTGTTCCTCGGGAACGTCGTCGTCGACGTGCCGTTGTCGGACACGATGTTCGTGGTCGCCCATTTCCACATGGTGATGGGCGTCGCGCCGATCCTGGTTATCTTCGGCGCGATCTATCACTGGTATCCGAAGGTCACCGGCCGGATGCTCGACGAGACGCTCGGCCGCTTCCATTTCTGGGTCACCTTCCTCGGCGCCTATCTGATCTTCTTCCCCATGCACTATCTCGGCCTTATGGGCGTTCCTCGGCGCTACGCCGAACTGACCGACATGACGATAATGACGGAGTCGGCCCATCATCTGAACTCGTTCATCAGCATCATGGCCTTCATCGTCGGCTTCGCCCAGATGG
>NZ_RZSC01000673.1:0-3188 GCF_003998155.1 Mesorhizobium sp. M1E.F.Ca.ET.063.01.1.1 | reverse complement strand
CTCGATGCGCGGCATGGCGGTGGCGAAGAGATCCGCAACCCGCCGCTCCGGGTCGGCCGAAGCCGATTTCCAGGTCAGGATCGGACCGAGCCCCTCGTCGACGACGGCGTGCACCAGCGCCGCTTGACTGGGGAAGTAGCGATACGCCGTGGCGCGCGACACTTCCGCCGCCTCGGCAACCTCGCTGACCGAAGGCGTCACGCCGGCCTGCATCAGCCGCGTCGCCGTCTCCAGCATCAGCCGCCTCGTTCGTGCGCGTGCCCCCTTTTCGGCTGGCGGCACTTGCTCGGCATCATCGTTCGATGCGGCTTGTTGACGTGAGACATCCATGTCAATACGATACGCGCGTCTCAAAAAATTGCAAGGCATCGTGCCGGGCAGGAAGCGGCGGGTGGCAGTGTCGGGGGGCGCGCCGGACAACGCTAGAGACAACGGGGAACGCCAATGAAGCGCATCTACGTGGTCGGCACGGCCGACACCAAGGGTGAGGAGCTTGCCTTCCTAGCCGACGCAGTCGCCGCTGCCGGCGGCACGGCCGCCCGCGTCGACATCGGCACGCGCGGCGCAACCGTGCCGGTGGATGTTCCGGCAAGCGAGGTCGCGGCGCATCATCCGGATGGAGCCGGCGCGGTTCTCGGCATCGACGATCGCGGCACCGCCGTTGCCGGCATGGGCGTCGCGTTTGCCCGCTTCATCCAGTCCCGCGACGACGTCGCCGGCGTGATCGGCATCGGCGGCGGCGGCGGCACCTCGATCATCACCGCCGGCATGCGCGCGCTGCCGCTCGGCCTGCCGAAGATCATGGTTTCCACGCTCGCTTCCGGCGACACCGCGCCTTATGTCGACGTCTCCGACATCGTCATGATGCCGTCGGTGACCGACATGGCCGGCCTCAACCGGCTGTCACGCGTCGTGCTGCACAACGCCGCCCAGGCGATATCGGGCATGGCCGCGAGGCCCGCACCAATCGCCGCCGGCAAGCCGGCGCTGGGCTTGACCATGTTCGGCGTCACCACGCCATGCGTGACGGCAATCGTCGAGCGGTTGCGCGCCGACTATGACTGCATGGTCTTCCACGCCACTGGCACCGGCGGTCGCTCGATGGAGAAGCTCGCCGACAGCGGCCTGCTCGCCGGCGTCATCGACATCACCACCACCGAAGTCTGCGATCTCCTGTTCGGCGGCGTGCTGCCAGCGACCGAGGATCGCTTCGGCGCGATTGCCCGCACCAAGCTGCCCTATGTCGGCTCGGTCGGCGCGCTCGATATGGTCAACTTCTGGGCGCCGCCAACCATCCCCGAAAAATATCGTGGACGCCTGTTCTACGAGCACAATCCAAACGTGACCCTGATGCGCACGACGGCTGAGGAGTGCCGCCGGATCGGCGAATGGATCGGCGGCCGCCTCGCCAACTGCGACGGCCCGGTCCGCTTCCTGATCCCGGAAAAGGGCGTATCGGCGCTCGACATCGAAGGCGGCGCTTTCTTCGACCCGGAAGCCGACGCAGCGCTTTTCGAGGCGATCGAGCGCACCATCAAGCCGACCAGGAACCGCACCGTGACGCGCCTGCCGCTGCACATCAACGATCCCGCGTTCGCCAAGGCCGCCACCGAGGCCTTCCTCGACATTGCCAAGAAGTGAGACCCGACAAGCATGGCCGCCATTCCGCGCAAGGAAATCCTGGAGAAGTTCCGCAAGATGATCGCCGACGGCGTGCCGATCGTCGGCGGCGGCGCCGGCACCGGCCTGTCGGCCAAGGCCGAGGAGGCCGGCGGCATCGACCTCATCATCATCTACAATTCCGGCCGCTACCGCATGGCCGGACGCGGCTCGGCGGCCGGCCTGCTCGCCTATGGCAACGCCAACGAGATCGTCAAGGAAATGGCCTATGAGGTGCTGCCGGTGGTGAAGAAGACGCCGGTGCTGGCCGGCGTCAACGGCACCGATCCCTTCGTCATCATGCCGCTGTTCCTGGCCGAGCTGAAGATGATGGGCTTTTCCGGCGTGCAGAATTTTCCGACCATCGGCCTGTTCGACGGCACCATGCGCCAGAGTTTTGAGGAGACCGGCATGGGCTTCGGCCTCGAGGTCGACATGATTGCCAAGGCGCACGAGCTCGACCTGCTCACCACGCCTTACGTCTTCAACCCCGACGAAGCGCGCGCCATGACAAAGGCCGGCGCCGACATCATCGTCGCCCATATGGGCGTCACGACGGGCGGCTCGATCGGCGCGACCTCTGCGAAGTCGCTCGATGCTTGCGTGACGGAAATCGACGCCATTGCCGAGGCCGCGCGTTCGGTGCGCAAGGACGTCATCCTGCTGTGCCACGGCGGGCCGATCTCGATGCCCGACGACGCGCGCTACATTCTCGAGCGCTGCGAGGGACTGCACGGCTTCTACGGCGCAAGCTCGATGGAGCGATTGCCGGCCGAGGCGGCGATCGCCAGGCAGACGGCGGATTTCAAGGCCGCGGCAGTCGGCAAAGCGAACACCGCCAGCAACTAGGGAGGGATGAGGCAATGGCCGACAAGAGCAAAGTATTCGTCTACCCGAAGGATGTCAGCGCCTTCGGCTTCGACTGGGGCAGGCTGGCGCTCACCGTCGCGCCGGAAGTGAACGGCGCCGCCCGCTTTTCCGGCGGCGTCGTCGACCTGCCTCCAGGCAAGGGCCACACCCGGCACAACCATCCGGGCGCCGAGGAGATCATCTTCGTCATCTCCGGTAATGGCGAGCAGATGGTCGAGGACGAGAAGGGCAATCCGGTGGTCGCGAAGGTCGGTCCCGGCTGCACCATCTACGTACCGGAAAGCCGCTTCCACTCGACGCTCAACACCGGCGACCAGCCGATGCAGCTTTTCGTCGTCTATTCGCCGGCCGGCCCGGAGCTCGTGCTGCGGGAACTACCGGATTTCAGGCTGCTGCCGGCGGGACAGTGATAAGTTGATTCTTCTGTCAGGGCAGCGCTGCCCCTCATTGTCCTGCCGGACATTTCTCCCCGTAAAGTGACGGGGAGAAAGACGCTTTCATTCGCCAATTTTCAATGCCGACCTGACAGCGGCTGTCCAGCCGATAGATGGGTAACACTTTGAACCGGATACATAGGTTACAGTTTTCCCCCTGAGTTGCTGTCCGCCGCAGTGCCGTCTGGTCGGGGTTGAAGGGCACTGCGGCGGACCAGTTTTTTG
>NZ_RZSC01000672.1:0-3188 GCF_003998155.1 Mesorhizobium sp. M1E.F.Ca.ET.063.01.1.1 | reverse complement strand
GGTCAGCCCGTTCCGGCCGCGGCGCTGGCGCGGCGCACTGCTTTCCAACAAGGCGACCGTGCGCTTCGACATCTTGGAATCGGAAAAGCGCCCGGTAAACGCCGCCGCCGACCACACCGAGGTCAAGGCGATTGCCTCGGTCACGGTCCGGGAATCGCCGACCGCCACGGCGACGTTGCTGTTCGATCCCAATCATTCGTGGAACGAGCGTATTCTTGCCGAGCAGTTCCGCTATTGAGCCGGCGCAAGGACAAGACCTCGTTTAAGCATCGCGATTAAGGTTACGTCTTCACAATCGCCGGAATCCCGGCCGTTTCTGTTGACAAATCGCGGACTTGCGCCTAACTGCAAGCCCGATCTTGCAGGCGCGCGGCGCCTGCCGCAACACGTGTTGCGATTTTCCTGAACCAGCCAAAGACAACAAACACTTGTCCTCAGACACCACGACCGCTCAAGAAGCGTTGACATTCACGGACCTAGGCCTGTCGCCGAAGGTCCTCTCCGCAGTCACCGACGCCGGCTACACCAAGCCGACCCCGATCCAGGCCGGCGCCATTCCGCATGCGCTGCTTGGCAAGGATGTGCTGGGCATCGCCCAGACCGGAACCGGCAAGACCGCTTCCTTCGTGCTGCCGATGCTGACCCGGCTGGAAAAAGGCCGCGCCCGCGCCCGCATGCCGCGCACGCTGATCCTCGAGCCGACGCGCGAACTGGCGGCGCAGGTCGAAGAGAACTTCATCAAATACGGCAAGAACCACAAGCTCAACATCGCGCTCCTGATCGGCGGCGTCTCCTTCGACGAGCAGGACAAGAAGCTGGAGCGCGGCGCAGACGTGCTGATCGCGACGCCCGGCCGCCTGCTCGACCACCGCGAGCGCGGCAAGCTCCTGCTCAACGGCGTCGAGATCCTCGTCATCGACGAGGCCGACCGCATGCTCGACATGGGCTTCATCCCCGACATCGAGCGCATATGCGAGATGATCCCGTTCACGCGCCAGACGCTGTTCTTCTCGGCGACCATGCCGCCGGAGATCACCAAGCTCACCGAAAAGTTCCTGCACGCGCCGGTGCGCGTCGAGGTTTCCAGGGCCGCCTCCACCGCGACCAGCATCACGCAGCGCCTGGTGAAGTCAGGCTCCAAGCCGTGGGAAAAGCGCGAGACGCTGCGCAACCTGATGAAGGCCGAGAGCGACGGGCTGAAGAACGCCATCATCTTCTGCAACCGCAAGGTCGAGGTGTCGGAGCTTTTCCGCTCGCTGCTGAAACATGATTTCGATGCCGGCGCATTGCATGGCGATATGGACCAGCGCGCGCGCATGCAGATGCTCGCCAATTTCCGCGACGGCAAGCTGCGCTATCTCGTCGCCTCGGACGTCGCCGCGCGCGGCCTCGATATTCCGGACGTCAGCCATGTCTTCAATTACGACGTGCCGATCCATGCAGAGGACTATGTCCACCGCATCGGCCGCACCGGCCGCGCCGGCCGTTCCGGCAAGTCCTTCACCATCGCAACCCGCTCCGACACCAAATATGTCGATGCCATCGAAAGGCTGATCGGCACCAAGATCGAATGGCATGACGGCGACCTGTCGACGGTTACCGAGAGCGAAGGCGAGGATTCGCCGCGCCGTGGCCGCGGCGCGCCGCGGCGCGCCGGCCGCAAGGATGAGGACCGCAAGGACCGGGGCGAGCGCAAGAAGGACCGTCACGCCAAGCGTGAAGAGACGCCCGACACCGCGCGCGAAGAGCAGCCCGTCGCCGAAGTGGCCGATATCGCCGAGCGCCGCGCCCGCAAGGACGCGATCCGCTCAGAGAACGAGCGCAAAGGCTCGGGCAATCGTCACGAGCAGCGCGGCGACGCCCGTGCGCAACGCGACCGCCCTGCCCGCCATCGCCAGGAAGAAGACGATGCAACCGTCGGCTTCGGCGACGACGTGCCGGCCTTCATGCGGATCGTCGCGAAGGTCTGAAGTCGATACCAGCATAGCCCGGAATGAAAACGGCCCCTGAGCGGGGCCGTTTCTTTTTTGCTGTCGCTTCGCCTGAAGCAATTCAGCCAAAGGCAGTGCCTTACATCGGACCTGGCATCATCTTGGTCGGCTTCTCCAGCATCGGGAACTCGGCCTTGGTGCATTTCACGTTCGGGTTCGTCGGGGCGAACATGCCGTTCGGATTATCCCTGAACAGCCAGGCATGCAGGTCGTAGTGGACGAACTCCTTCGGGATCAGCGGATAGTGCCCCTCCATCGGTCCCATGAATTTCTGGCCAAACAGGCTCGGTGCTTCCTTGACGTCCGGTGTCAGCGGCACCAGCCATTCCACGCCGACCAGTTTCAAGCCTTTCTTCGTCGGCTCGTAGATCAGGACGTTGGGTTTCATCGGGTCTAGTGGCTTGCCAACGCTCGGGACGTTGACGAAATGGACGCCCATGGCGCCTTTCGGATAGTCCATCGTGCCCGGTATCTTCTCGCCGCTGTAGTAGACGCAGCCTTCGGTCGATAGATAGAGGTCGCGGATGGCGGCCGTGTAGTCCTCATATTTGGCCAGCGATTTTTTCAAGGCTTCGATGTCGGCCTTGTTGGCCTCCTCGGCTTGAGCCGCGGCCGCGCCTAGCCACGCGCCCAAGAGACCAGTCAAAACGAGGACGCCGCAGCGCCCAAGGCGAGCAGTTCTTGTCATGCATTCCTCCCAGATTTCTGATCTGGCCGTGCAAGACCGAGGCGGAAAAAATGCTTGTCGCGCGGCCAGTTGCCGCCTCATCCCCGCTGGAACAGGATTGATGCTAGTCCTTTCTCGAGCTCCGGAAAAGCATCATTTAGAGGAAGCTAATGGCCTAAGACTTTTGACCCAACCTGGAGTCCCGCAAAAATAAAAAACGGCCTCTTCCGAGGCCGTTTTGCTTGGTGGAGTTGATCCGCCGGAAGCGGTTCTTCTCAGGTGAGCGGCGAAAGCTGGATCTCGACCCGCCGGTTCTGAGCGCGGCCCTGAGCCGTCGCGTTGGACGCGATCGGGCGCGTCTTGCCGAAGCCGGTGACGGCGAAGCGGCGGGAATCGACGCCCTGGCCGGAGAGATAGTTGGCGACAGCAAGCGCGCGACGCTGCGACAGGTCGAAATTGTGCTCGTCGCCGCCGGTCGAATCGGTGTGGCCGAAGACGTCGACAGTGGTCTGGCGGAACTTGTTCAGCAC
>NZ_RZSC01000671.1:0-3224 GCF_003998155.1 Mesorhizobium sp. M1E.F.Ca.ET.063.01.1.1 | reverse complement strand
CTTGGCCATGGAAGCCTTGATCGACGCTCATTACGGCCAGCACTTCATCGGGCTGAAGACGCTGGGCGACAGGGTGGCGCGGCGGCCGCTCACCTCGGGAAACACGATCGCCGTGCTCGAAACCGGCGACGAGGCCTATGCGGCGATGTGCCGGGCAATCGACGACGCGCAAAAGAGCGTGCTTCTCGAAACCTACATCTTCGACAATGACGCGGTCGGGCAGATGTTCGTCCAGTCGCTCTCCGGCGCGGCCAAACGCGGCGTCACGGTGCGCGTGCTGATCGATGCCGTCGGCGTGCGCTATTCGGTGCCCAGCATCCTGAAGCAGCTCAAAGAGGCCGACATCACGGCAGACCTCTTCAACGGCAACATCGTCATGGGCTTGAGACTTCCCTATGCCAATCTCAGAACCCACAGGAAGATCCTGATCGTCGACGGCACGGTGGCATTCACGGGAGGCATGAACATCCGCAAGGGATTTTCGGCCGAATTCGCCGGCTCCGAGAGTTCCAGGGACACGCATTTCGAGATCACCGGGCCGGTGGTGGCCGACCTGTTCTCGGTGGCGGCCGAGGACTGGCGCTTCGCCGGCAACGAGGCGCTGAAGGGCGATGTCTGGCAAGTCGAACGAACCGCGCCGCCGCCCGGTCAGCCGATGTTGGTCAGGGCCGTGGCGACGGGGCCGGACGCCTCGAACGAAACCAACCACAAGCTGCTGATGGGGGCGTTTTCGGTCGCCCGCAAATCGATCCGCATCATGTCGCCCTATTTCCTGCCGGACCGCGAGCTGATCAGCGCGCTGACCACGGCCGGCCGGCGCGGCGTCGAGATCGACATCGTGGTGCCGGCGGTGAACAACCTTTTCCTCGTCGACCATGCCATGACGGCGCAGTTCGACCAGGTTCTGAAGAATTACTGCCGGGTCTGGCGCCACAACGGCCCGTTCGACCATTCGAAACTGATGGCTATCGACGGCGTGTGGGCCTATGTCGGCTCGTCCAATCTCGACGCCCGGTCGCTCAGGCTGAATTTCGAGATCGACATGGAGGTCCTGGATGCCAATTTCGCCGGAGAGATCGATGCCCGCATCGGCGCAGCGATCGCTTCCGCCCAGCCGGTAACACTGCAGACGCTGATGGCCCGGCCGTTCGTCATTCGCGTTTTCGACCGATTGCTGTGGCTGGGATCGCCCTATCTATAGACGAGGAAGACGAGCAGCAGACATATGGACAGAAACCGACGCAGCCTTCCGGAGACCGTGCTCCTGTCGATCCGCGGCAGAAATGCACGCAAGGCAATGTCGACGCCCCGCAAGCGGGTGAACGGCGCCGAGATGGTGGTCGCCTCCTACAATGTCCACAAATGCATCGGCACCGACCGCAAATTCGACCCCGAGCGGACCGCGCGCGTGATCCGGGAAATCAGCCCCGATGTGATCGCGCTGCAGGAGGCCGATAACCGCTTCGGCGACCGCGCCGGGTTGCTCGACCTTGCGCACCTCGAACTGGAAACAGGTCTGGTGCCGGTGCCGGTTCTCGGAAACGGCAAGGGCCATGGCTGGCGCGGCAACGTGCTCCTGTTCAAGCGCGGCACCGTGCGCGATGTGCACCAGATCAAGCTGCCCGGCCTGGAGCCGCGCGGGGCGCTGGTCGCCGAGATCGATCTCGACGAGAGCCGGACGCTGCGCGTCATCGCGGCCCATCTCGGGCTGTTGCGCCGCTCGCGGTCGGAACAGGCCCGCGTCGTGCTCGACATCATGAGCAGCGCGGATGAAAGGCCGACGCTTTTGCTCGGCGACCTGAACGAGTGGCGATTGGGCAACCGCTCGGCGCTCAACACGCTGCACACGACGTTCGGCCACACGCCTCCTGCCGTGCCTACCTTCCCGTCCGGCCTGCCGGTGCTGGCGCTCGACCGGATCATGGGCAACCGCAACGGCATGGTTTCGGCCGTCGAAGCGCATGACACGCCGCTCTCGCGGGTCGCCTCCGATCACCTGCCGCTGACGGCTTACGTGCACCTTTAGCAAGGCTAAGCGACGGCCGCAGCGTGGCTGGCGGTCGGCGCCATTGGCGGCCCGATGATTTCGGCCTCATAGCGGGCACTCACACGCTTGAGAGCCTCGATGTCGGGCGGCGTCGCCGGCGGCAATCCTTCCGCCTCTGCCGGCCGTCCACCGTCGATGAAAACCCCTTCGCCGCCGCCGGGCGTCAGCAGCGTCAGCATCCGCGCAGGCTTGTCGCCCTCGACCACGAAAGTGTGGGGAACGTTTCTCGGCAGGAACACGAACGAGCCCGCGGTCGCCCGGAAGGTGCGATCGCCGCATTTCATCGTCAATTCCCCCTCCAGCACGTAGAAGGACTCGTCCTCGCGGTGATGGACGTGCAACGGCGGCGAGAAACCCGGCGCGATGAGCGATTCCAGCAGGCCGAAGCCGCCTCCGGTGCTGGCCTCGGTGGCCTTCACCGTCATGCGGTTTCTCAGGAACCAGATCGCCTCCCCCTCACCCGGTCCAAGGAAACGTGCGTCGTCGGCGGTATGGCTGGAGATTGTCATGAAAGCCCCTTTCAATGTGCTTGATGTCTATATTGCACTCTTGTGCAATTAATGCACTTCGGTATACTCAGCTTGCATGAATGTCAATCAGCACCCTCGCGCCGCGCAGAAGCGGCGCACCCGCAAGGCGATCGTCGACGCCGCGATCGCGCTGCTCGCCCGCGGCGAGACGCCGACCGTCAACGACGTGGCGGCCGCGGCCGACGTGTCGCGGCGAACCGTCTATCTCTACTTTCCGAGCTTCGATCAGCTGCTGCTCGACGCGACCGTCGGCGCGCTCGCCCAAGCGTCGGTCGATCGCGCCATCGAGCAGGCGAGCGATGACGGCGAGGCCCGCGTGGGGCATCTGGTCCGCGCGCTGCATCATGTCAGTCCCGAGATCGAAAAGCTCGGCCGTTCGTTGATCAAGCTCACGATCGATGGAGAACCGCCAGCGGAGGGCGCACCGCGCCGTGGCTACCGCCGGATCGAATGGATCGAGCAGGCTTTGTCGCCGTTGCGGGATCGGCTGGCCCCGAAGCGCTGGAACCAGCTCGTTGGGGCGCTTGCCATGGTGATCGGCTGGGAGGCGCTTATCGTCCAGCGCGATGTCTGCGGCCTCGGCGTCGCGGAGGGCGAAGCCCTATCGGCGTGGGCAGCAAACGCACTTGTGCGGGCCGCGCTCGAGG
>NZ_RZSC01000670.1:0-3224 GCF_003998155.1 Mesorhizobium sp. M1E.F.Ca.ET.063.01.1.1 | reverse complement strand
TATTTCCACCGCCACTGTTACCGCCGCCGCTGTTACCGCCGCCGTTATTTCCACCGCCACTGTTACCGCCGCCGCTATTCCCGCCGCCATTACCGTTACCGCCATTGCCATTGCCGCCTTTGCCGGCATAGGCCTTGGCTACGACAGGACCGCCGATGGAGAGATGAAAAGGCGCGACAACCAACGCCAGCGCAGTGAGCGCTTGCAAGACAAGCCTGCAGCCCATGCGCGCTACGCGCATCCCATTCTCCCCATACCGGCCATCCAGCCCTTCGGCCAAACTACCCCACCGGCAATGTCGCAGCATTAGCATCCCCAATCAGCGTGTCGTGCGGAAGTGGCCCACGACCCTTGTCTTGTTTATTCAGACCTTTTTCGTGACGATATCGGACCTAAGTCCTATCGCAACCACCGGATGTAGTCCGGCATGAACGCGCGGCGTTTTCCCCTTACCCCGGCGAGGAGACCGGCGCTCTTGCCGTCACCGCCGTGCCGAAGGCGGCGGCAATCACGGCGGCGATGCCGGCGCATTGCAGCGCACTCAAGCTCTCATGCAGGAACAGGAAGCCGGTCAGCGCTCCGAGCGCCGGCTCCAGGGAGGTGAGCGTGCCGTAAACCCGCGCCGGCATCCTGGTGAGCGCCATCATCTCGAGCCAGAAGGGCAGCGCGCTCGAGAACAGGCCGACGACGGCCGCGCCCGCCATCACATGCGGGTCGGTGAGATAAGGCCAGGCAGCCGAGAATCCGAAAGGCAGCGCCAGCAGAGCGGCGATCGCCATGCCGTAGGCCGAGGTGCGAACGCCGAGCTCGGCGCCGGCCTTCTGCGCGAAGATGATGTAGAGCGCCCAGCAGCCGCCGGCGGCAAGCGCAATCAGCACGCCTATCGGATCAAGTCCCCGGCTGACATCGGCAAAAGGCGAGAGCAGCACGATGCCGGCGACGGCAAAGGCCACCCAGACGAGATCGAGCGGGCGCCTGGAACCGAGCGTCGCCACGAAAAGCGGCCCGGTGAATTCCAGTGCCACGCAGATGCCCAGCGGAATGCGCTCCAGCGCGGTATAAAACAGCAGGTTCATGACCGAGACGGTGACGCCATAGGCCGCGAGCCACGGCAGGGTTTTGAGCGACGGCATCACCTTCCAGGGCCTCAGCGCCGCGGCCAGCATCAGCGCGCCGATGAGAAGCCTCAGCATCGTCGTGCCCTGTGGGCCGAGGACCGGGAACAGGCCCTTGGCGAAAGCGGCGCCCACCTGAACCGAAAGAACGGCGCCGAGCAGCCCGAGAATGGGCAAGGCGCCCGCCTGGGTCCCTGGTTTTACGGTTTGCGTCGATACCACTTCTTCTCCCCCTGCCCCGCACCGTCCGAGGCGGAGATACAGCCTGGCGATTGCGCTGTCGTGAGGCAGCGGCCGGCCGATGGTGGGACAGGCGCCTCCCATCTCCCGGCGGGTCTATTGCGTCGCACAAGACGTTGAAATCAAAAGCTCTTTTCGCCGAGCCATGGAAGCATAAAGCGCTAGATTGGATAGCTTTTTCAATACTTCTAAAATACCCGCCATGGTTGCCGGTATATCTTTTCAACATCCCTTGCGGCAGATACTCTCAAAATCAGACCAACTGCCCACGAATATATAGGACCATTGGGCATCTCTGCGAAGATTTTGCAGAGCCAACTACGGCACACAACCGTCCGCATCACGCCTTTATTTCAACGGCGTAAGCATTTTGTGTTGCAGTGCAACAAAGTCCGCGACATCCGTTGGCGGGGCTGTGTGCGTTGGAGGATGCCATTATTTTGACCCGGATGGGCATTCCGCTGGGCCGCAACGACAGCGCTCCGGACGGAAGTTGGTCGACAGGCAGGGCCTACGGGCTTTGCGCGTGCAACGCCTGGCACTGCGAAAGATCTGTCGGAAGCCGCTGATGACGAATCAGCGCGACATCCAGTTGGACATGCTGCGGGCCGTTGCCGTCACGCTGGTGCTTTACGCGCATTTCCTTGCGCCGAACGGCTCCTCCTTCCTCGGCCATCTCGGCGTGCGGCTGTTCTTCGTGCTCTCCGGCTTCCTGATCACGCGGCTTTTGCTGGACGCGCGTGACACCTATGCATTCGAGGCCGGACCGGCGCTGCGTTCCTTCTATGCCAGGCGCGCGATCCGGATTTTCCCGCCCTATTTCGCGGTGCTGGGGCTCGTCTGGCTCACCGACCTGGAACAGTCCAGGTCGTCGCTCGCCTGGCATGCGCTCTATCTCTCGAATTTCTGGTATGCGCAGCGTAACGACTGGACGCCCTGGCTGCTCTGCCATTTCTGGAGCCTCAGCATCGAGGAGCAGTTCTATCTCGCCTGGCCACTGATCGTGCTCGTGGCGCCGCGCAGGCGCATCGAGGCGATCACCATCGGCGTCATCTGCTTCTCGCTCGCCTATCGCTTCTACTGGCCGATCGCCGCCGACCCGGCGCTGGCGCGGGACCTGTTGCCGCCGGCCTCGATGGACGCGCTTGCCTGCGGCGCCCTGCTTGCCGTCCGCCGCGCCCGAGGCGCCGACGTGCCGCGATGGATGCGGCTTTGCTGGCCGGCCTTGGTCGCGGTCTTCCTGCTCGTCGTCTGGTCCGATCCGGGGCCGGCGAGCTCGGCCTGGGAGTGGCCGCGCTGGTTCCTGGTGCAGGTGCTGCCGCTGGCGCTGCTGGTGGCGATCGTCGCCGCCTGCTCGAACGGCCTTGGCGGCACGCCCGGCAGGCTGGCCGAACTGCCGCCGCTCATCTTCCTCGGCCGCATCAGCTACGGCGTCTATCTCTACCATCCGATCCTGCTCGCCTATGCCGTCAAGGCGCAGCCATGGCTGCCACTCAACGTCTCGGAACAGGGGCCGGGCCGCTTCCTGGTCGCAGGCGCCGCCACGCTGGTCGTCGCCTCGCTGTCCTGGGTGCTGTTCGAGAAGCCGCTCAACAGCCTCAAGCGCTATTTCCCCTATGTGGCGCCCTCGCGCCCGCGTGGCGCGAGCGAGGCCCGCGGGTTCGGCATCGCCCCGGCGCTCGATCTGCGGCCGACGGACCGGAGCCGACCATGACCGCTCCCCTCATCTCCGTGCTGTTGCCGGTCTACAATGCCGAGCCCTATGTCGGCGCCGCGATCCAATCGATCCTGAGACAGGACTACGGTCGGCTCGAGGTCATCGCCATCGACGACGGATCGACCGACCGGTCGCTTGAGATCCTCGAGCGC
>NZ_RZSC01000066.1:0-16708 GCF_003998155.1 Mesorhizobium sp. M1E.F.Ca.ET.063.01.1.1 | reverse complement strand
GTATCCGGCTATCGCACCGACGCGCCATGCTTCGAAGGCAGAACCGTCGACGCCGACCACGACCCCGCCGGCGGAGCGCTTGAGCGTCGCAATGCCGTCTGCCTCCCCGCGGCCCCATGACCCGATGGCGGTGCTCCAGGCGGCAAAGCGATCGGTCGTGGCGGGAGCAAGTTCCGGTCCGTCCTCGGCGAAGGCCATCACGGGCAACGAAGCGGTGGCGCCTGTTCCGGAGAAGGCCGCGCGCAGCCGCTCGTTGATCACGTCGAGAACGAGGCGCGTGTCGTCGACCAGCGCTGTTTTCGCCGAAGCATGTATCTCGCCGCTCAACTGGTCGAAGGCGGCGCGGGTCGCCTCGGCATCACCTTGCAGGGCAATGGCGCTCCAGAGCGGATTGCCAGGCCCGGCGCCGTCGATGGCGCCCGCGACCGCCCGCTGGTTGGGCGTGATGCCGACCTCAGCGAAGCCGATGTCGTTGCGCACGAGTTCCAGCGTCACGTCGTTCCCATCGCCTCCCGCATAGTCGAGCTTCTCGTCCAGGAACAGGAGGTTCCTGTTGACGGCGCCGAACACGCCGGCCACCGCATCCGTATTGTCGTTGTCGATGATGACGAAGGGTCCGTTGGAGATATTCCAGCTGGACGCCGCATTTGGCGACATAAGCAGGTCGAGGGTGGCGCCGGCGATGTCGACTGTGCCGGAGACCTTGACCTGGTCGGCCGCCTCGGGTGTCGCCTCGATCTGCAGAGCACCATGGTTGGCGTAGTTTCCGGCAACGGTCTGCGTGCCGATCGAATTTCCGGGCGCATGCACGCCGCCGGTATCGATCGTCGTCGCCCCGACTGTCCCCGTGCCGCCCAGCCTGGCGCCCGTCCTCACAGTCACATTGCCGGTCAGGTTGCCGTTGACGGCAAGCGACCCACCGACCACTTCCATTCCGTCGACAAAGGTGGCGTCACCGCCGAGGACCCACTTTCCGCCGGCGGCATCAACCTGCGCTGACGCAAAATTCAGGAAGTTTCCCTGGAAGCTGCCGCTGCCCGAACCTGTCAGCAGCAGCGTATTGGTTCCGGCCTCGGCATCGATATTGCCTTCGACGGACGCGCCGGTTTCCAGCTTGAGGCTCGAGTTCCCCGAACCGAGCTTCACATCGCCGCTGATGATGCTTCCCTGAAGGAGGGACAGGTCGAACGATCCCGTCCCGCCCTGGATCGCCGCCGCCGCTCCGGTGATGGACGCATTCGCCACGCTCATCTGCGTCTTGCCGCTGCCGCCGAAGCGGACGCCGATACCGTTCGCGCTCGAAAGTCCGCCGGTGACGGAGCCGCCGCTGATGGAAACGGTCGTGTCTCCCGATGTCACGACGGACAGGCCGTGCGTGCCGCCATTGAGCGCGCCTGCCGTCTGCTTGAAGGATGCCGCACCGGTGGTCTGCAGCGCGACGGCATGCACGTTCGTTGCCGTGATCGTGCCTGAATTGGTGACGTCGGCGGTTCCCTGCGAAACGAACAGGCCGACATCGCGTCCCTCGATGGTCCCCGAATTGTCTGCCACGGGTTGCCGTTTTGCAGCAGCACCGCATAGATGGGGGTGGAGAACGAATTGTCACCCTTGGCGGTGTAGGTGCCGCTGTTGGTGAAGGTGATGTTCCCGTGGCTCCAGAATCCCTGGCCGATGTTCGTAAACGCGACGGTTCCGGAATTGTCGAGCGATCCGCCAGCGTTCATGATGACGCCATAGCCGCCGCCGTTGCTTGAAACATTGGCTTTGTTGATGAAGCTTCCGGGCGTGGCCGAGGTCGCAAAGACGACGCCCCCCAGCATGGAGTTCCGGTTTTCGACTGTGCCCCCGGCAAGAACGTGCACGGCAATCCGACTGCCCGCGATCAGCCCGTCGTTCTGGACGTTTGCAGCGCCGCCTTCGATCACGACGCCCTTGCGTGAGCCTTCGACCTTGCCGGTCGAACTCACATTGACGGTTCCGCCCGCGCGCAGCCAGATGCCGTAAACCTCATTGTCCGCGTCAAGGACCTTGACGGAACCATCGACATTGACCGTCCACGCGCCCAGCCCGGGAGACATGTAGGGTTGAATGGCGTGATTGCCTCCCGACTGCGTTGTGACGGAACCTGTCTGCGTCACGTTGATGGTTCCCGTCGGGCCTACGACGGACGACACCGGGACGGTACTTGCGGTCGAAATGGTGATTGTCTCGGCCCGGGCCTGGCTGACCCATATGCCCGCAGCGACTGCAATCAAGGATGTAGAAGAGCGGAGCAAGTTACTTGCAATAACCGAACTCTTCTCCAATCTTATTTTAGAATTTCCGAATAGATTCATGTAAGTCCCCCCGGAGCTTCAATGAGATATCGCATCGAGTCTCAGGAGGCGTCAAGCCGGAGCTTTTCACCTTACACTTGAAGAAACTTCATGTGAGACTAGCTTCGACCCGCGATCTTCGACGTGTCAGGGAAAATGCCGAGTACGCAGCGGCACTAAAAGCGCGTCGCGACGAAACAGATCAGGCGACGCGCTTTAAGTCTCTCGTCCAGGCGTTGCGGAATGCGCAGCTAAACCTTGGAAAGGGCGCAACTATTTTCGTGCATTGTTAGAAAGGACTGTTTGGTGGAGCCAATCGGAATCGAACCGACGACCTCTTGAATGCCATTCAAGCGCTCTCCCAACTGAGCTATGGCCCCACTCCGGCAGTCAGCCGGCGCCGTTTCCGGCGAAGAGATCCGGCGCGGCTGGGAACCGCGCCGTCGTTTAGTGCTGGCGGCTTCTAGCGCCGCCTTCGGTCAAGATCAAGCCTTGAAAAGCCGCTTTTTCGTCACAGGCCAAAATGGCCGGCAAACGATCAAATCAGACCTCGTCCTCGTCGTCGCCAACGCCGATCATATCGGAGACGTCGTCGTCCTCTTCCTCTTCGTCGGCAAGGAAGGTGTCGTCGTCATCGTCGCCGAGATCGACATCATCATCCTCGTCGTCGCCGAGATCGGGCAGATCGCCGCCGCCGCCCTTGGTCTCTTCGTCCGCATCTTCCAGCGAGACGACTTCGGCGCCTTCTTCCTCGTCGGCCTCAGTTTCCTTGTCGGCGACCTCCTCGTCCTCCTCGATGGCGGAAATCTTGCCTTCATCGAAATAGGAGCGCGGATAGCTCTTGCCGGTATAGGGCGAGACGATCGGATCCTTGTTCAGGTCGTAGAATTTCCGGCCCGTTTCCGGGTCGACACGCTTTGTGCCAAGTTCAGGTTTTGCCACGGCAAGCCTCGTCAAAAAAAGAAGGGTCCCCATAACCGCAGTTTTCAGCGCTGTCAAAGCCAAAAGACATGTCCTGAGAACGTGCTTTTCAAAGGCCTGCGCGAGGGGATGACCATTGCCGCGCGCCGTGATACGAGACCGCCGCAACGTGACGAACCGAGCCGGCCCGGCCGGCATTTCATTTGGACGACAAGATGTCTCATTCCGCCGCCCCGAAGCCGGCCACGGCCCGCAAATCCCCAGCGCTAACCGGCGTGGCGCGGGTGCCGGGCGACAAGTCGATCTCGCAC
The DNA here is from genome assembly GCF_003998155.1 of Mesorhizobium sp. M1E.F.Ca.ET.063.01.1.1. Lineage (NCBI taxonomy): Bacteria > Pseudomonadati > Pseudomonadota > Alphaproteobacteria > Hyphomicrobiales > Phyllobacteriaceae > Mesorhizobium > Mesorhizobium sp. M1E.F.Ca.ET.063.01.1.1. The sequence continues at coordinate 13,161 of NZ_RZSC01000066.1, read as the reverse complement.
CGCTCCTTCATGTTCGGCGGCCTTGCCTCCGGCGAGACGCGCATCACCGGCCTGCTCGAAGGCGAGGACGTGATGCGCACGGGCGCCGCCATGAAGGCAATGGGCGCGCATATCGAAAGGAAGGGCGCCGAATGGGTGATCCGCGGCACCGGCAACGGCGCGCTGCTCGAGCCCGAAGGTCCGCTCGATTTCGGCAATGCCGGCACCGGCTCGCGGCTGACCATGGGCCTGGTCGGCACCTACGACATGGAGACGACCTTCATCGGCGACGCATCGCTCTCCGGCCGGCCGATGGGCCGGGTGCTGGAGCCGCTGCGCCAGATGGGCGTGCAGGTGCTGAAAGCAGCGCCCGGCGACCGCATGCCGATCACGCTGCACGGCCCGAAACACGCCGCGCCCATCACCTATCGCGTGCCGATGGCCTCGGCCCAGGTGAAGTCGGCGGTGCTGCTTGCCGGCCTCAACACGCCGGGCATCACCACCGTGATCGAGCCGGTGATGACGCGTGACCACACCGAAAAGATGCTGAAAGGCTTCGGCGCGAACCTCACCGTCGAGACCGACGAGCGCGGCGTGCGCCACATCTTCATCGAGGGCCAGGGCAAGCTCACCGGGCAGACCATCGCCGTGCCCGTCGACCCGTCCTCGGCCGGCTTCCCGCTGGTGGCCGCGCTCATCGTGCCGGGCTCGGACATTATAATCGAGAACGTGCTGATGAATCCGACCCGCACCGGCCTGCTTCTGACGCTGCAGGAGATGGGCGGCCGCATCGACATCCTCAACCCGCGCAATGCCGGCGGCGAGGACGTCGCGGACCTGCGCGTGCGCTCGTCGGAGTTGAAAGGCGTCGTGGTGCCGCCGGAGCGGGCGCCGTCGATGATCGACGAATATCCCGTGCTGGCCGTCGCCGCGAGCTTCGCCGAAGGCGAGACGCTGATGCAGGGGCTGGAGGAACTTCGGGTCAAGGAATCCGACCGGCTGGCGGCGGTGGCCAATGGCCTCAAGCTCAACGGCGTCGACTGCACCGAGGGCGAAGCCTCGCTCGCGGTGCGCGGCAAGCCCGGCGGCAAGGGACTTGGCGCTCACCCCAACGGCCAGGACACGGCGGTGAAGACGCATCTCGACCACCGCATCGCCATGAGCTTCCTGATCATGGGGCTGGCGACGGAAAAGCCGGTGACCATCGACGACGCCAACATGATCGCGACGAGCTTCCCGGAGTTCATGGGGCTGATGAAGGGACTGGGCGCGGAGATCGAGTAGGGGCGATGGATGGATTGGAGCCGAACTGAGATGTTGGCGGGACAGCACCCCCCTCTGTCCTACCGGACATCTCCCCCGCAAGGGGGGAGATCAGATGTCGCGCAGGCTTTCGCCAATCTCCGGCGCTGGACGGAAGGCGCCGGCATCGGAACTGCCAATCTCCCCCCTTGCGGGGGAGATGTCCGGCAGGACAGAGGGGGGTGTGAAGGAACTCGGCGCTTGTCTTGCTCATCGCGCCCTTCGGTTGCGTCGCCCCGCCCATGACCCACACCTTTACCATCGCCATCGACGGCCCCGCAGGCGCCGGCAAGGGCACCCTCGCCCGCCGACTCTCCGACCATTACCGGTTGAACCTGCTCGATACCGGCCTCACCTATCGCGCGGTCGCGCACAAGCTGCTTGAGCTCGGCCTGCCGCTCGACAATGTCTCGGCGGCCGAAACCGCGGCGCGCCAGGTGAACCTGTCGAACCTCGACCGCACAGTGCTTTCCGCGCATGCGGTGGGCGAAGCAGCCTCCAAGGTCGCGGTCATTCCAACCGTCCGGCGCATCCTGGTCGAGAAGCAGCGCGCGTTCGCCAAGGCGCCGCCGGGCGCGGTGCTCGACGGCCGCGACATCGGCACCGTCGTGTGCCCGGACGCCGACATCAAGCTCTATGTGACGGCAAGTGCTGCGGTGCGGGCTAAGCGCCGGCTGGCCGAAATCGAGAGCATGGGCGGCAGCGCCGATTTCGCCACCATCCTCGCCGACATCGAGCGCCGCGACGAGCGCGACATGGGCAGAGCCGACTCGCCGCTCAAGCCGGCGGGAGACGCGCACTTGCTTGATACCAGCGAAATGGCTATAGAAGCCGCGTTTCTGGCGGCGATGGCGATCGTTGACGACGTCCTGGCCAAGAGAAACAAGGCCTGATCCGGGTTTTCCCTCGTGCTTCCGTTGCCGGAGGCGATGAAAATACCCATATCGGGCACGAACCAGCCTGCCAGCATTCTTCATGCGCCGGACTTGCCGCTCAAAGCGGCCAAGGGCTCTTCAGCCCGGAACGCCGGCAGGCTCACGCAACGCTAACCCACGGCGCCCGCTTCGCTGAAGCTGCGGAGCATTCCAGGAGAAACAATGTCAGCTGCTAATCCCACTCGCGACGATTTCGCGAGCATGCTCGAAGAATCATTCACCGCCGGCCATTCCGGCGAGGGCCAGGTTGTCCGGGGCACGATCACCGCGATCGAAAAGGACATGGCCATCATCGATGTCGGCCTCAAGGTCGAAGGCCGCGTGCCGCTGAAGGAATTCGGCGCCAAGGGCAAGGACTCCTCCCTCAAGGTCGGCGACACCGTCGAAGTCTATGTCGAGCGCATCGAGAACGCGCTTGGCGAAGCCATGCTGTCGCGCGAGAAGGCTCGCCGCGAAGAGAGCTGGGTGCGCCTCGAGGAGAAGTTCACCAAGGGTGAGCGCGTCGAAGGCGTCATCTTCAACCAGGTCAAGGGCGGCTTCACCGTCGATCTCGACGGCGCCGTGGCGTTCCTGCCGCGCAGCCAGGTCGACATCCGTCCGATCCGCGACGTCTCGCCGCTGATGCACAACCCGCAGCCCTTCGAGATCCTCAAGATGGATCGCCGCCGCGGCAACATCGTGGTGTCGCGCCGCACCGTGCTCGAGGAGAGCCGCGCCGAACAGCGTTCGGAGATCGTGCAGAACCTCGAGGAAGGCCAGGTGGTCGAAGGCGTGGTCAAGAACATCACCGACTACGGTGCGTTCGTCGACCTCGGCGGCATCGACGGCCTGCTGCATGTCACCGACATGGCATGGCGCCGCGTCAACCATCCGACCGAGATCCTCAACATCGGCCAGACGGTCAAGGTGCAGATCATCCGCATCAACCAGGAAACCCACCGCATCTCGCTCGGCATGAAGCAGCTCGAGAGCGATCCGTGGTCGGATATCGGCACCAAGTTCCCGATCGGCAAGAAGATCAAGGGCACTGTCACCAACATCACCGACTACGGCGCGTTCGTCGAGCTGGAGCCGGGCATCGAGGGCCTCATCCACGTTTCGGAAATGTCGTGGACGAAGAAGAACGTGCACCCCGGCAAGATCCTGTCGACGACGCAGGAAGTCGACGTGGTGGTGCTCGAGGTCGATCCGGCCAAGCGCCGCATCTCGCTCGGTCTCAAGCAGACGCTGGAGAACCCGTGGGAAGCCTTCGCGCGTAGCCATCCGGTCGGCAGCCAGGTCGAGGGCGAGGTCAAGAACAAGACCGAGTTCGGCCTGTTCATCGGCCTGGAAGGCGACGTGGACGGCATGGTCCACCTCTCCGACCTCGACTGGACCCGTCCGGGCGAGCAGGTCATCGAAGAGTACAATCGCGGCGACATGGTCAAGGCGCAGGTGCTCGACGTCGACATCGAGAAGGAGCGCATCTCGCTCGGCATCAAGCAGCTGGCCCGCGACACGGTCGGCGAGGCGGCGAGCAGCGGCGAGCTGCGCAAGAACGCCGTCGTCACCTGCGAGGTCATCGCGGTGAAGGATGGCGGTCTGGAAGTGCGGCTGGTCGACAGCGGCCTCGAGACCTTCATCAAGCGTTCGGACCTTTCGCGCGACCGCGACGAGCAGCGCCCCGAGCGCTTCACCGTCGGCCAGAAGGTCGATGCCCGCGTCATCGCCTTCGACAAGAAGACCCGCAAGCTGCAGGTCTCGATCAAGGCGCTGGAAATCGCCGAGGAGAAGGAAGCGGTCGCCCAGTACGGCTCGACCGACTCCGGCGCTTCGCTGGGCGACATCCTGGGCGCGGCGCTGAAGAAGCAGGGCAACTAGAGCATTCCAGGAAAACTGCGTAGCGGTTTTCCGTCCGGAATTGCGTAAGCCCCTTCGCCTTACGGAAATGCCAAAACCCCGCCGGATCGCTCCGGCGGGGTTTTTTCGTTGTCCGATGATCCTTGTGTCAGGCCCGGCCGTAAAGCGGCACCAGCGTGCCGCTCATCGCCTGGTTGGCGGGCGAGGCGAGATAGGCGATCGCTTCGGCGGCTGCCTCCAGGCTGACCCATTTGGTGAAATCGGCGTCCGGCATGTCGGCGCGGTTGGCCGGCGTGTCGAGCGTCGAGGGCGCCACGGCGTTGACGAGGATGCCCTTGTGCTTCAGCTCTTCGGCCATCGCCTGCGTCATCGCGGCAACCGCCGCCTTGCTCGCCGCATAGGCGACCATGCCGGATCCGCGCCTGGGATCGATCCCGGCGCGCGCGGTGACGTTGACGATACGGCCGACGGTGCCCGACGTCAGCATAGTGCGCACCGCGGCGCGGCTGCACAGGAAGGTCGTGCGGACGTTGGTATCCATCATCTCGGCGAAGGACGCCGATTCGATCTTCTCCACCGGCGCCATGGTGAAACCGCCGGCGAGGTGGATCGAAGCCCAAAGCTCCGGAACCTGATGGTAGAAGGCCTCGACCTTGGCGGAGTCCGAGAGGTCGACATTGTGCGCCAGGTGGACACTGGCGTGGGCCGCATAAGGAAAGTGCGGCGGAGCCGCGGCATGGGCATTGGGCACATGGCAGATCGCGCCCTGCTCCAGCAATCTGCCGACAACCGCGCCGCCGAGCGCCCCAGTGCCGCCCGTCACCACGACATGCCTGCCGTTAAGCGTTTCCGTCATATTTCGACTGCTCCTGTCGTATTCTTATGGTTATGCCGCCCCAGCGTCGAACGTTGCGCCTTTCGCACTGTCACTCAATTGAAATATCGACATGGCTGCGTCCCTTCTTTGCATGCGTCGGGCCGCCGCGGCCGGCAAATGTCCGCAGACGCCAAAGCCTTCACGCGCAAGCGCCAAGCTTTCAATCGATCGTGATTTCGATGACGCGCGGCTTGCCCACCGCGCGCGCGCGCTTCAGCGCCTCGGCGAGGCCGCCGACCCCGGCCAGCCGCTCGGCCTCCATGCCATAGGCCTCGGCGAGCTTGCAGAAATCCGGCGGCGCCGGCGACACGCCGACCGGCTCGACGCCGACATCGAGCATGGAGGTCTCGATCTCGCGATAGCCGCGATTGTTCCAGACGACGAAGATCACCGGGGCGGCGGCGTCGAGCGCGGCGCCCAGCTCCGGCAAGGTGAACTGGAAGCCGCCGTCGCCGGTGAGGCAAATGACGGGCGCCTCGGGCACGGCAAGGGCGGCGCCGATCGCCGCCGGCGGGCCGTAACCCAACGCGCCGAAGCCGGTCGCGGCGTTGAACCAGCCGGCCGGACGGTCGTGGTCGTAATAGAGGTTGGCGGCATAGATCGGCTGGGTCGAGTCGCCGACGATGATCGCGCCCGGCAGCGCGTCGCGGATAACCTCCACGGCGCGCATCTGCGCCACATATTCAGGCCTCAGCTCGGCCAGCGCCGCCTCTCTCGCCGCGGCCGCGCGGGCAGCGCCGTCTTGCGCGGCGACATGGGTGGGGCCCAGCTCAGCCAGCAGCGCATTGAGCGCTTCGGCGCAATCGGCCTGGATCGCGACGGTGACCGGGCGGCGCGCGATCTGGTCGGCGCCGATGTCGATGCGGATGAGGTTCGGCGGCAGCACGAAGCCGCCGTCGGCATAGCCGTCATAGTCGGTCGGGCCGAATTCGGTGCCGGCGGCTATCACCAGATCGGCGTCCGCCATCAGCGCGCGCACCGCCTTCAGGCTCGGGCTTGCCGGCACGCAGAGCGGATGGCCATGCAGCAGGCCGCGCGCATTGGCGGTCTCGACGACCGGCGCGCCCAGCACTTCGGCGAAGCGCGTCAGCGCGGCATCGGCCTGCTTCGCGCCGCCACCGGCGAGGATCAGCGGCCGGCGAGCCGCCCTGATCAACCTCGCTGCCTCGGCCACCACCGAAGCCGCCGGGGCGGGCGGCGCGGTGTTGCTCAGCACCGGCGCGAGCCCCCCGGCGGGCTTGACCATGACATCGGTCGGGATCTCGATATGGACCGGACCCGGACGCGACGAGGAGAAAACGGCGAAGGCGCGGGCGAGCGCGCCGGGCAGCTCCTTGGCCTCGGTGACGCGCTCAGAGAACAGCGCCACCTTCTCCATCATGCCGCGCTGGTCGGGCAGTTCGTGCAGGAAGCCGAGGCCCTTGCCAAGCGTATCGGTGGCGTTGACGCCGGAGATCACCAGCATCGGCACCGAATCGGCGCGCGCCTGGCCCATGGCGGTGATGGTGTTGGTGAGACCCGGCCCGGTGATGACGAAGGCGACGCCCGGCCGGCCGCTGGCGCGCGCATAGCCGTCGGCCATGAAGCCGGCGCCCTGCTCGTGGCGCGGCGTGACATGACGGATCTTCGAGCGCGCCAGGCCGCGATAAAGCTCGACGGTGTGCACGCCCGGAATGCCGAAGACGGTGTCGACGCCATGCGCCTCGAGCAAGGTGATGAGCGCTTCGCCGACGGTTGTCATTGGTCTTCTTCCCTTTGTTTCTTACGCAATTCCGGACGGAAAACCGCTTCTCACTTTTCCTGGAATTGCTCTAGACCGTGATGGCGTTTCGTTGAAACCGCCATCCCGATCTAATTCTTTGTTGGAGCATGATCTTTCTCCGAAAACCGGTTCCTACTTTTCGGGATCATGCTTCAGTGGCGCGAGGCCGAGTTCGGCCTCGACGGCCTTGATGCCGATCGCCGCCAATTCGCCGGGCGAGAACATCTCGCCGGCCAGGCAGCCTTCGATCCAGAGCCCGTCGATGATTGCATTGATCGCGATGGCGTGGTGGCGTAGCTCATTTGCGTCCGGCTTGCGCCGTTCGGCGGCGAGCACTTCGGCCACAACCGCTTCCACCTCGTTGCGAAAGCCAAGATAGCCCTCGCGGTGGGCATGGGCCAAGGTCGGATCCGCATTGGCGCGGCCGATGAAGGTTGCCCAGAGCGAAAACACCCGCGCGTCGATGATCGGCGCGTTGAGGTTGGCGGTGACGAAAGCCGCAAGGCGTTGGCGCGGCGAGGCATCTTCCATGACCAATGCTGCTTTCGCCTGCTCGGTCATGCGGCCGACCAGCGCCGTATAGGCTTCCTGCAGCAATTCCTCCTTGCCGGGAAAATAGTGCCGGATCAGCCCGGCGGTGACCCCGGCACGCAATGCGATGGTGCGCAAGGTGGCGCCCTGCAGGCCATATTCGGCCACGCTGTTCAGAGTCGCTTCGATCAAATCCTGCCGGCGCCGCTCCTCGCCCTCGCGACGGAACTTACGGCGCGCATTCATTGGCGCAGGATCGGCCGCGTCAGGCATGTCGGCCCGCCTTCGCAGGCGATGCAGAGCGCATCCGCCTCGAATATCTCAACCGCGCAGCCGGCAGCTTCCATCGCGGCTTTGGTCCTGGGAAAGCCTGCGACGGCAATGACCTTGAGCGGGCTGGTCGGCAGCACGTTCAGGCTGAGCCCGTTGGAAGCGGCGAACTCTCCGGCGTCGCCTTCGACCAGCCGGACGCCCCGCGCCTTCAGCATCTGATAGAAGGGGGCCGGCAGAAGCGGTGAATGGACCAGCGCGAGATCGTCGGCCAGCGGGCTGATCACCGACATCAGATGCAGGCACGCCTCTTCGCCCTGCCACAGCGGCAGATCGAAGCCGTAGACGGAAATGCCCAGCGGCGTCAGCAGGTTGGAAACCTGCTGGATGCCTTGCTGGTTGGAGCGGACACCGCGCCCAATCGCCAGCGTGCGGGCATCCACCCATACACAATCACCGCCTTCGACCTGGCCAGGAGCCTCGACGCGGCCGAGGATCGGAATGCCCAGTCTTCTGTAGGTTTCCTCATGCAGCGACGGCTCCCCGGCGCGCAATGGCTTGCCCATGGACAGGATCAGCGCGCCGCGGTCGGTCATCAGCGATGGATCGTGCGTGAACACCGAATCCGAAAGGCCGTCGGCCCTGTCCTCGATCCATTCGATTTCGGCGCCGGAAGCCGCCACCAGCTCAGCAAGAACCGCGTGCTGCGAGGCAGCTCTCGCCGGGTTGAACCCCGGGCCATAGTGCCATTGAGCTCTATCGGCGTCGCGCATGGCGTTGGCCGCCGACCGCATCAGCACGCGCCGCAGCGGCGCCGCCATGGACTGTGATCCGAAAGCGCTCATCGATGCCCTTTTATGCTGAAAAAAACCGAGAAAATTTCATGAAAGGCTATTTATACACTTGCATAACAAGGCCGCAAGTGCCGTAATGAGCGGGATTGACGGGCTCGCGCTGTCGGGTCCATGCTGAAGTCTTGAGCGGGCAGTAACAGCGGTATGTTGATTAGCCGGATGGACGTTCGACGAACTGCCTTCGACCAATTAGAGGTCACCCGTTGAGCGCGGTGGAGGCTGCCGCAGTCCCATCCGGCGAGGCGCAAACCGGCGCCGCCGAAGCCATCCATGTCGAGAACCTGCACAAGAAATTCGGCCAGCTGCACGTCCTGAAGGGCGTTTCGCTGTCGGCGCGCGACGGCGAGGTGATCGCCATCATCGGCGGCTCGGGTTCGGGCAAGTCGACACTGCTGCGCTGCATCAACTGCCTGGAAAACCCGACCAGCGGCATCATTCGCGTCAACGGCGAGGAGATCAAGCTCAAGGCCGACAGCCACGGCCACACGGTTCCGGCCGACCGCAAGCAGATCGAGCGCATCCGCTCCCGGCTCGGCATGGTGTTCCAGAATTTCAACCTGTGGAGCCACATGACGCTGATCGAGAACGTCATCGAGGTTCCGGTGCATGTGCTCGGCGTCAAGCGCGACGAGGCGATCGCCCAGGCCGAGAAGCTGCTTGCCCGCGTCGGGCTGGCGGAGAAGCGCGACGTGTATCCAGCGTTCCTCTCGGGCGGCCAGCAGCAGCGCGCCGCGATCGCGCGCGCGCTGGCGATCAATCCGCGCGTCATGCTGTTCGACGAACCGACCTCGGCGCTCGATCCGGAGCTGGTCGGCGAGGTGCTGAAGGTGATCGGCGACCTGGCGCGCGAGGGGCGCACCATGGTGCTGGTGACGCATGAAATGAAGTTCGCCCGCGAGGTCGCGACGCATGTCGTCTACCTCTACAACGGGCTGGTCGAGGAGGAAGGCCCGCCGGAACAATTGTTCGGCGCGCCCAAATCCGAAAGGCTCAAGCAATTCCTCCGCAACGTCGGCTAGGGCCGGCGTCAAGCGGGGCGAAAAACCGGGAACAACAACAAACTGGGAGTCCTGAAATGAAGACTGTTCTCAAGACCTTCGCCGCGGCGCTGCTCTTCGGCGTCGCTGCGATGGGCGCGGCCAAGGCCGATCAGGTCAAGATCGGCGTCGCCGCCGAGCCTTATCCGCCCTTCACCTCGCCGGATGCGACGGGCAAGTGGGTCGGCTGGGAGATCGAATTCATCGACGCCGTCTGCGCCGAGGAGAAGCTCGACTGCGTCATCACGCCCGTTGCCTGGGACGGCATCATTCCGGCGCTGACCACCAAGAAGATCGACCTCATCGTCTCCTCGATGTCGATCACCGACGAGCGCAAGAAAACGATCGACTTCTCGGACAAGTATTACAACACGCCGACGGCGATCATCGGGCCGAAGGACCAGAAGTTCGGCGCCACGCCGGATGACCTCAAGGGCAAGGTGATCGGCGTCCAGGTGTCGACGGTGCATGCCGTCTACGCCAAGAAGCACTTCACCGGAGCGCAGGAGATCAAGGAATACCAGACCCAGGACGAAGCCAACAATGATCTTGCCGCCGGCCGTCTCGATGCGGTGCAGGCCGACTCCATCGCGCTTGGCGAATTCCTCAAGACCGATCAGGGCAAGGCCTGCTGCGATCTCAAGGGCATGGTCGCTCCGGACGACGAAGTGCTCGGGCCGGGCGTCGGCGCCGGCGTGCGCAAGGAAGACACCGATCTGAAGGAAAAGGTCAACGCCGGCATCAAGGCGATCCGCGCCAACGGCAAGTATGACGAGATCTCGAAGAAATACTTCGACTTCGACATCTACGGCGGCGCCACGCAGTCGAACTGACGACTTCTCGCCCATGAGTTAGGGGCATGGCGTCACTGCCGTGCCCCTAAGCCCAATCTTCAACGCGCGCTTGCCGCTGGCCGCTACGGCCAGCGACGAAGCCAGCAATTCGGGGGCGAAGCTGATCGACGCCTTTCTTCCGGCCTCGGCGGCCGGTATTTTCGAACTCCTGTCGCCCGTGGCGCCCGGCTGGGGCGGCACCTTGCTGGTCGGATTCCTGCATTCGATCGAGATCGCCATCGGCGCCACCTGCCTCGGCCTGCTGATCGGCACCGGCGGCGCCTGGGGCAAGCTCTATGGCGGGCCGGTGGCACGCGACCTGCTGGCCATCTATACGACCGTGGTGCGTGCCGTGCCGGAACTGGTGCTGATCCTGCTGCTCTATTATGCCGGCACCGACCTGATCAACCAGGTGCTGGCGGCAATGGGCTATCAGCGCATCGACATCAGCGGCCTGGCGGCCGGCATCTTCGTCCTCGGTGTCGTTCAGGGCGCCTATTCGACAGAAGTCATCCGCGGCGCCATCCTGTCCATCCCGCAGGGCCAGATCGAGGCGGCCCGCGCCTACGGCATGCCGCCCGGCCTGATGCTGAGGCGCATAACGCTGCCGGCAATGCTGCCCTTCGCCATACCGGGCCTCGCCAATCTCTGGCTGATCGCCACCAAGGACACAGCGCTGCTTGCCGTCGTCGGCTTCTTCGAACTGACGCTTGCGACGCGGCAGGCGGCCGGCGTCACCAAGGCCTATCTGTTGTTCTTTGTCGCGGCTGGCGTGCTCTACCTGGCGCTGACGCTGTTCTCCAACCTGATCATCGGCCGCATCGAGACATGGTCGCGGCGCGGCATGCCTTCCGTCAAGGAGGCGCGCTGATGACTGGAGAGACCGCCGTCATCAACGTCGCGGCCCGTGCCTCGCTGTGGCTTCAGCCGCACCGCATCGTGCTGATCCTGATCGCCCTGGCGCTGGTCTTCTGCGCGGCCTTCTTCATGCGCTGGGACTGGTTGCCGCAATATTGGCAAATGGGGCTGCTCGGCATCTGGCGGTCGCTTTGGATCCTCGTCGTCACCTGCGCGCTGGGCTTCCTGCTCGCGGTGCCGCTCGGGCTGGCGCAGGCCGGCGGGCCGTTCTGGTTCGCCGTGCCGGCCAAGGTTTTCTGCACCATCATCCGCGGCACGCCGCTGCTCCTGCAGCTCTGGCTGCTCTATTACGGGCTGGGCTCGCTGTTCCCGCAATATCCGTGGATCCGCGGGTCCTGGATGTGGCCATATCTCAGGCAAGCCTGGCCCTATGGCGTGGTGGCGCTGACCATGTCCTTCGCCGGCTATGAGGGCGAGGTGATGCGCGGCGCCTTCGCCGGCGTGCCGAAAGGCCAGTTGGAAGCGGCCCGCGCCTTCGGCATGAGCCGCTTCAAGATCTTCCGCCGCATCTGGTTGCCGCAGGCCTTCTACCGCGCGCTGCCGACGCTGACCGGCGAAACCGTGCTGCAGCTGAAGTCGACGCCGCTGGTGGCGACAATCAGCGTCATCGATATCTTCGCCGTCTCGTCCAAGGTGCGGCAGGACACCTACCTGACCTACGAACCGCTGCTGCTGCTGGCGCTGATCTACATGACCATCACCGGCATCCTCGTCCTGATCTTCAGCAGGATCGAGGCGCGGATTCCGGTCAAGATCGGGTAAGTGAGTAGTGAGTAGTGAATAGTGAATAGCGAGTGGTGGGCTGCTCGCTGGTTTTGTCCTACTGACTACTGACCACTTCCTACTCACTCGGGACGGCCACGATGCAACTCACCCTCGACCAGGCAAAAGGACTGTGCCGGATGGCGGCGCTCGGCGCCGGCGCCAATGAGGAGGCGACGCAGTCGCTGGTCGCCTCGATCATAGCGGCGGAGGCAGAGGGGCTGTCGTCGGTCGGCCTGTCGCATTTCATCGACTATCTGGAAGCGATCGAGGCCGGCCGCATCGACGGCAATGCCGATCCTGTCGTCACCCGGCCGGCGCTGGCCGTCTACCTCTCCGATGCTCGGGGCGGGCTGGCCCATACCGGCTTCGACCGCACGATCGAGGATCTCGCCAAGGCCGCCAAGCTGTTCGGCGTCGCCATCTTCTCGCAGAAGAACGCCTATACCTGCGGCGCGCTCGGCTATTTCACCGGGCGGCTGGCCGGACAGGGGCTGGTCTCCTTCGCCGCCACCAACGGGCCGGCGGTGCTCGCAGGCTCAGGCTCGGTCAAGCCGGTCTACTGCACCAACCCGATGTCCTTTGCAGCACCGGCCGCCGACGGACCGCCTTTGGTCATCGACCAGTCGTCGAGCGCTACCGCCTTCGTCAACATCCGCAAGGCGGCGGAAGACGGCAGGAAGATCCCCGAGGGCTGGGCGCTGGACGCAAGCGGCAACCCGACCACCGATCCGGCGGCGGCGATGAAGGGCGCGATGCTCGCCTTCGGCGGTCAGCGCGGCGCCAACATCGCCTTGATGGTCGAGGTGCTGGCGGCAGGCATTTCCGGCGCCAATTGGTCGCTCGACGCGCCATGGTTCTCCGGCGGGCCGGACAGTCCCGGAACCGGGCTTTTCGTTTTAGCCATCGAGCCCAAGCTGCTCGACCCGGACTTCGAACAGCGCATGAAGGGGCAACTCGACCGGCTGCGGCGGCGCTACGGCGTGCACATCCCCGGCCGCGCCCGCGCCGAGGCCGCGGAAAAGGCGACGGCGCGCGGCTTCGACGTTCCGAAAGCGGTCGTGCAGCGCATTTCCGAATTCGCCGAACGCTACTCGGCCTGACCAAGGCACACTCGGCGACATAGCGCGCGCATTTCTTCACGTGCCCGTTGAACCTTTTATCGCCCTGCGACGACCCATCATCGGCACCCCACATCGCAAGCCGCGACCCAGCCACCCTCTGCGGCTTGCGATGTGGGGTGCCGATGATGGGTCGTCGCA
>NZ_RZSC01000669.1:0-3227 GCF_003998155.1 Mesorhizobium sp. M1E.F.Ca.ET.063.01.1.1 | reverse complement strand
GTCTATCCTTCGCGGTAATTGTGGAGGGTGGACCGCACGTCTTCCCACGAGGGGCAGGGCAATCGCACATGGCGCTCCCCCACTCCGTCTCGGCTTCGCCGAGCCACCTCTCCCCCATGTTCATGGGAGAGGTGGCCGCGCAGCGGCCGGAGTGGGGGACTGTCGCCGCCATATGCGATTGTCCCGCCCCCAGGAGACATCGGCAATTCTACCGCACGGGTGCCAGCAGCGCGAAATGCGCGCCCTGCGAGTCCTGGCACTGGACGACCCACTGCGCGCTGGGCACTTCCATCGGCCCCATCAGGACCTTGCCGCCATTGTCGGTGACGCGCTTGGCGGCGGCATCGATGGCGTCGACGTTGAAATAGAACTGCCAGACCGGGACCGGGATCTGCGGCGGCTTGTTCATCATGCCGCCGCCGGACTCAGGTCCGGCGCCGAACGTCTGGTAGATGCCCATCTCGCCCATGTCGAACTGACCGGCGCTCTCCCAGCCGAACTGGCTTGAATAGAAGTCGAACGCCGCCTTCCTGTCCGAGGTGTAAAGCTCGTGCCAGCCGACATGGCCAAGCGTGGTGGCCGGCACCGGCGGCTGGGCAGGCTGGTTGGGCTGCAGGAACATGAAGGTCGCGCCCTGCGGGTCGGCAACGACGGCGAAGCGGCCGACGCCAGGGATGTCGTCCGGTGCGCGGTGGACGGAGCCGCCCGCATCCTGCAGCGCCTTCGTCGAGGCGTCGACGTCCTTGGTATAGATATAGCCCAGCCAGGTCGGCGGCATGCCCATCTTGGCGGCGTCTTCCGGCATCGTCATCAGCCCGCCGACGCCGCGCATGCTGGAGTTCATAACGATGTAGCGGGGCATGCCCGGCGCCTTGTCGAAGGGCTCGGCCCTCCAGCCGACGACGGCGGTGTAGAAGGCCTCGGCGGCATCGAGGTCGGTGGTCATCAGTTCGTACCAGAAGAAGGGTTTTGGGGGATTCGGCATGGTCGGTCTCCTCACCGGTTCAGGCAGCGATCGCGCTTCGATCCATCCTAGGACGATCTCGGCGACAGAAATCCGACATCTGGACCAGAAATCGAGGACGGCAAGGCGCCAATGCATGTCGCCCAAAAGTGCACAGCGGCTTTGGGAGCACGACATGCATCAAACAAATGCATGTCGCCCAAAAATGCGCAGCGGTTTTGGGAGCACGACATGCATCGAACAAATGCATATCGCCCGAAAGTGCGCAGCGGTTTTGGGAGAACGACATGCATCGAACAAAGACCTAAAGCTCGTCGCCTGAATCCGTTCTGCGCGACGCGCTTTAGAGCCCGCGATCTTGCGCGTCCGGCGGTTTTCGACTTTGCTGAAGTCAAAGAGGGGCCCTGTTTCCATTGCGTCGAATGTCGCTCACGCCCGAGCTTGTCGCTCTGTGCCACCGGGAGGAGATCGATCCCGGCCCGAGCGGGGAATGGACACAGTTGAACGACGACGATTTCCGCGCGCTTGCCTTGCGCCTGTCGGGCGAAGCGGACGCGGGGCCGCTCTGGGTGTTCGCCTATGGCTCGCTGATCTGGAAGCCGGCCTTCGAATCGGTCGAGCAGCGGCGCGCCTCGGCCTATGGCTGGCATCGCTCCTTCTGCCTGGACCTGGTGCGCTGGAGGGGCAGCGCCGCGCAGCCTGGCCTGATGATGGCGCTGGAACGGGGCGGGCGCTGCGAAGGCGTCATTTATCGTCTGCCCGAGGGCGAGAAGCCGGCCCAGATCGAAAGATTGCTGCGGCGTGAGATCGACGATCACGAGGCCGTCAGCTCGGTCAGATGGGTCCCGGTACGCACGGCGCAAGGATCGTTGCGGGCGCTGGGCTTCTGGGTCGGCGTGACCGGCAGGGGCACATCTCTCGGGCAGCCGCTGGAGAAGGTGGCATGGGTGCTAGCGCGCGCGTGCGGCCATGTCGGTTCCGGCGCAGAGTATCTCCACAACACCGTCAGTCATCTGGAAGCGTTCGGCATCCGTGACCGCAATCTGTGGCGGCTGCAGGAACTGGTCGCCGATGAGATCAGGTCG
Organism: Mesorhizobium sp. M1E.F.Ca.ET.063.01.1.1; assembly: GCF_003998155.1. Classification (NCBI taxonomy): domain Bacteria; kingdom Pseudomonadati; phylum Pseudomonadota; class Alphaproteobacteria; order Hyphomicrobiales; family Phyllobacteriaceae; genus Mesorhizobium; species Mesorhizobium sp. M1E.F.Ca.ET.063.01.1.1. The sequence continues at coordinate 1,178 of NZ_RZSC01000669.1, read as the reverse complement.
ATCCATGGCCACAGGATCGCAAGCAGCGAGCCGTCGGAGACAGCAGTTGCCGCTATAATATGACAACAACTGTCAAGTTTTTATCTAGCCATTACAGCGACTTGGCTGAAAATTGACCAATTGATAAAAAAACAAAACGTGCTAGCCTTCCCCAAAACGAAAACAAAGGGAACTGGAATGGCGACTGGTCATTTCATCGAAGGCATTGCCGGCGGCCGGCTGTCTTCCGAGCAATATGCCGACAATTTTTCCGACCTGCATCCGCCGCTCGATCACCACGAGGCGCTGGTCGAGGCCGATCGCTGCTATTTCTGCTACGACGCGCCGTGCATGAATGCATGCCCGACCTCGATCGACATTCCGATGTTCATCCGGCAGATCGCGACCGGCAATCCGCTGGGCTCGGCCAAGACGATTTTCGATCAGAACATCCTTGGCGGCATGTGCGCTCGCGTCTGCCCGACAGAGACGCTGTGCGAAGAGGTCTGCGTGCGCGAGGTCGCGGAAGGCAAGCCGGTGCAGATCGGCCGGCTGCAGCGCTACGCGACCGACGTCGCGATGGACGAGGACAAGCAGTTCTACAAGCGCGCCGAGCCGACCGGAAAGACGGTCGCGGTGGTCGGCGCCGGGCCTTCGGGTCTAGCGGCGGCGCACCGCCTTGCCCGCCATGGCCATGACGTCACCATCCTCGAGGTGCGGCCGAAGGCCGGCGGCCTCAACGAATACGGCATCGCCGCCTATAAGAGCGTCGACGATTTCGCCCAGGCCGAGGTCGACTATGTCACCTCGATCGGCGGCATCGACATCCAGAACGGCAAGGCGCTCGGCCGCGACTTCCAGCTCTCGGACCTGATCCGCAACTATGACGCCGTGTTCCTCGGCATCGGGCTTGGCGGCGTCAACGCGCTCAGCGCCGAAGGTGAGGATGCCGACGGTGTCGCCAACGCCGTCGAGTTCATCGCGGAACTCAGGCAAGCGAGCGATCTTTCCAGCCTGCCGGTCGGGCGGCGGGTTGTCGTCATCGGCGGCGGCATGACGGCGATCGATGCCGCGGTGCAGTCGAAGCTGCTCGGCGCCGAGGAGGTGATGATCTGCTGCCGGCGGGGACAGGAGCATATGAACGCCTCCGGCTTCGAGCAGGACCTGGCCGCCGCCAACGGCGTCACCATCCGCCACTG
>NZ_RZSC01000668.1:0-3230 GCF_003998155.1 Mesorhizobium sp. M1E.F.Ca.ET.063.01.1.1 | reverse complement strand
AGCGACCAGGATGCGCGACGTCATGCGATCCTTGCGGGCAGAGACCGAGTTGTGCAGCGGTTCCGCTGACGCCGCCAGCCGTTCGAGCAGGGCAGGGGAAGCCAGTCCGCCGAGGACGATCGTTTCGGGGTCGAAGAGGTTCTCGATGATGGCGATCGCGTTGCGGAAGATCGGCGCTACCTCGGCCACCCACTCGGCATCATCGCCGCTCCACCGGCCTCGTGCTTCCAGCGAGATGTAGCGTTCGAGGCAGCCGCGATTGCCGCACGGACAGAACTCGCCGCCCGGGACGACCGGGATATGGCCGATCTCGCCGGCATTGCCCCAGGCGCCGCGCAGCGCGCTGCCGTCATGCAGCATGGTGCCGCCGAGCCCGACGCCGAAGTAGATATAGTAATATTCGGCATGCTTCGCGCCGAGGCCGTAAAGGCGCTCGCCCATGGCGGCGGCGGCCATGTCGTTCTCGAAGAAGGCCGGCAGGCCGGTGACGGCGGTCAGCCGCTCACGCAGCGGAACGTCCTGCCAGCCGGCCATGGTGGTCGGGCCGACGAAGCTCATCGGCTCGACGCCGAACGGTCCCGGAAGCGCCATGCCGATGCCGATGACCCGGCCACCCGAGCGGCGGCCGGTCAGTTCGGCAACCATGGCGCCGATCGCATCGAAGGCAGCGTCGGGCGTGGCGTTGGGCGCCTCGCGATGCGCGCTCTCGATCACGTCGCCGCTGAGGTTGATCAGCGCCGCGTCGATGCCGAGCGGGGTGAGGTGGATGCCGACGGCATAGCCGCCTTCCGGATTTATGCGCAGGGTTGCCGGCGGCAGGCCGCGGCCCTTCGGCTCCTCGCGGACCGACAGGATGTAACCCTGCTCCTCCAGTTCGCGAACGATGGTCGATACGGTCTGGACGGTGAGGCCGACATGCCGGGCGATGTCGCCGCGGGCGATGGGGCCGAAGCGACGGATGGATTCGAGCACGATGCGCCGGTTGTACGGCCGCCCGAACTCCTGATTGGTCCCTCGCAACGCCATGCCTTGCGCTCCCATCTGACGCAAGGTTCGCAGAGAAGATTTATTCAGTCAAATGGAATTCAAAAATAAATCGACGATGGAATCCTGAGGCGCGGGAAAGGGCAGGACCGGTTTAGGACCTGTGCACGTGCCGTCCTGGCTGATTGCCTCCATATTGAAGCCGCCTCAATGGTGAGGAACCAGCAATCGTTTGATCCGACAGGCATGGAGCAGAAATGATCGAATTGCCGTTTGCCCGCGACGAATACCAGCAGCGGCTTCGCAAGATTCGGACCGAGATGTCGAAGCGTGGCCTCGAACTCCTGATCGTCAACGACGTTGCCAACCAACATTACATCACCGGCTATGATGGCTGGTCATTCTACACGCCCCAGATGGTGCTGGTTCCGATCGAAGAGGCCGAGCCGGTCTGGATCGGCCGCGCCATGGATGCGGCGGGCGGGCTTCTGACCGCCTGGATGAAGCCCGAGAACGTGGTCGGTTTTCCGGAAGACCATGTTCAGCGGGCCGACCGCCATCCGATGGACTGGATCGCGAGCTGGATCGCCGCCAAAGGCTGGGGAAACAGGCACATCGGCATCGAACTCGAAGCCTATTATTTCTCTCCCAAAGGGCATGCGCGGCTTGTCGCTGGGCTTCCCAACGCAAAATGGCATGACGCTGATCTCCTGGTGAACTGGATCCGCGTGGTCAAATCCGCTCCCGAGATCGCCTACCTGCGCAAGGCCTCGACGCTCGCCGAAGCTGCCGTCGCGCGAGCTTTTGAAGTCATTGCGCCAGGCATTCGCGAATGCGATGCCATTGCCTCCATCCAGGCGGCGCAGATAGCCGGCAGCCCGGACTTCGCTGGCGATATCACCGCCCTTCCGCCAACGATCCTCGGCGGCGAGAATGCCTCGGCCCCACACATCATGTGGAGCGACAGGCGGTTCGGTGACAACGAGACGATTGCGCTGGAACTCGCTGGCGTCTGCCGCCGCTACGCGGCCGGGCTGGCGAGAACGGTGCAATTGGGCAAGACACCAACCCGTGTCGCGGACACCGCCAAGGCAGTGATCGAGGGCATGGCCGCGGTGCTCGACGCGGTCAGGCCGGGAACATCGGCCGAGGCAGTCGAGGCTGTGTGGCGCAAGGTTATACAACGCTACGGGCTGAAGAAGGAATCGCGCATCGGCTATTCCATCGGCGTCGCCTATCCGCCGGATTGGGGCGAACACACGATCAGCCTCAGGCCGGGCGACAAGACCGTGCTTACGCCCGGCAACGTCGTTCATTCCATCCTCGGAATGTGGATGGATGGTTGGGGCATCGAGATCAGTGAGACCATCCTGGTGACCGAAACCGGCCATGAGACCTTGACCAAGTTCCCGCGAGAGATTCATGTCAAATCCTGAGAGGGAGGCCACGGCAGATCCGGCCGGGAGCGCCACGACCCTGGCTGCGGCGGCGATCCGGTTTCTGTTCGTGCAATCGGACTGACCAACACCGGCTCGTGCAGGGTTCGCACGGACCGACGTGCGTCCGTTCAGTATCTGACAGCCCGGCGCTCGATCAGCACAACGATGCAGAACAGCGCGATCGACAACGACGACGACAGCACGATTGCCGCGTAGAGGCGGTCGGACTGGTAGTTGAAGGTCGCCTGGATGATCAGCGCGCCGAGGCCTTTGTCCGAGCCGATCCATTCGCCGACGATGGCGCCGATGACGGCCGTCGCGGAGGCGATGCGGAGCGAGGAGAACAGCATCGGCAGGGCGCGCGGCAGCCGCAGGCCCCAGAAAATCTCCGGGCGTGTCGCCGACAGCACCCGGAACAGCTCGTGCTCGTTGTCGCTTGCCGAATCCAGCCCGCGGATCATGTTCACCAGCGTCGGGAAGAAGCAGATCACCGCGGCGATGACGATCTTGGGTGTCATGCCGAGGCCGAAGATCAGGATGATGATCGGCGACAGCGCCAGGATCGGAATGGTGTTGAAGAACAGGACGATCGGGAAATAGGCGGCCTGCAGGATGCGGCTGTGCACGAACAGCACGGCAAGCAGCACGGCGGCCAGATTGCCGATGATGAAACCCGCCAACGCCTCGATCAGCGTCGGCCTCAGATTGTCGATGAGAAGCGGAAAATTCTTCTGGAAGACGCCGAAGATCGCGGTTGGCGTCGGCACGATATAGGCGGGAAAGCCCAGCAGCGGCACAAGGTACTGC
>NZ_RZSC01000667.1:0-3238 GCF_003998155.1 Mesorhizobium sp. M1E.F.Ca.ET.063.01.1.1 | reverse complement strand
AGCCTAGGCTACGGCTTCAGCGGCCATGCCGATGCCAGGGATCAGGGCGTCAATGTGAAGACCAAGGGCTTCATCGGCGGCGTCTTCGGCGGCTATCAGTGGCAGCAGGAGAACTTCGTCTACGGCGCTGAAGCCGATCTCGGCTATAACGGCGTCAAGGGCGATAGCGCCGGCATCCATGCCAAGGGCGGCCTCGAGGGCTCGCTGCGCGCTCGCCTCGGTTACTCCGTGACCCCGGAAATCCTGCTCTATGGCACCGGCGGTCTTGCCGCCAAGAACCAGAAGATCACGGATGACCTCCTCGGCACCAACGAAAGCAAGGCTATGCTGGGCTGGACGGCCGGCGTCGGCTCCGACATCAAGATCACGGACAACGTGTTCGGCCGTGTCGAGTACCGCTACACCGACTACGGCGACAAGGACTTCGGTGCAACCGGCAACGTCAAGTCGAAGGACAACCGCGTCACGTTCGGCGTCGGTATGAAGTTCTAAGTCGTCCAAGCCACGACACGGAAAAGCCGGGCCTCGCGCCCGGCTTTTTTTGTTGGTCTGGGCAACCCAGACCTTAACGCGTTTCGGTGGGCGAATGACCTGACGGCTGTTGCTGGAAACCCTCATGGGCAGGAATCGACGACAGCCGGTCGAGCCATTTCATCCGCGAGCGTATGAGGACCTGCGCATCGGGCAGGTAGTCCTCCGGATTCGCCATGGTGGCGGCGTGAACGTGGATCTCATGAGGCCATCTGTCGGAACGGAAATAGAGCCTCGTGCCACAGGACGGGCAGAACCCGCGAAAGGTGTTCGGGCTGCTTTCATAGTGCCTGATGTCACCGGTCCAGCTCAGTTGCTCCGGTCTCATGCCAAGGAAGGCCGTCAGCGGGGCGGACGTGGCGCGCTGGCAATCGGCGCAGTGGCAGACCAGGTTGCGCGTGACACTGCCGGAGTATGTCCAGGTCACGGCCCCGCACATGCAATGTCCGCTGAGTGCCATTGCTCCCTCCCCTGGCCCGCACGTTCCTTAAAACCAGCTCAACCGATACTGACACATCACAGTCCGCAAAGCGGCGGGAGAGCGGCTTACGCGCGCTTCTTTGCGACCTTGGCGGATTTGACCTTCGGCGGCAAAGTTTCGACGAAGGCCAGCGCGAGGTCGAGCCAGGCGCGGAGGTCCGCGTCGGCAACCGTGCCTTCCGGCGCGACTTGGACATAGCCTTCCATCGAGCGCCCACCCATTTCCATCGGCCGCGCATGGGGCCGTGCGGCCGCGGCCGCATGCGCGGCCTTGCCAACGCGAACCAGCAGCCCGCGCTTCGAGGTTCCGATCAGCATGTTGCCGTTGATCATGAAACAGGTGCCGCCGAACATTTTTTGTTCGGTGAATTGACGTTGGCCGAGCGCCGCGCGCAGGCGCTCGACCATGGGGTCGGGCGTGACGCTGTTCTTGACTGATTTCGCCATGCTCACCGTCCGTGTGTGACTTGCGGAGACAGGCAAGCACGGAAGCCAGCGGCGGTTCAAGATGGCGCGAACGCTTCATCTTCGGACCCGCTTCCTCTCTGCCGCCGCCAGGAAATCCACGAAGGCGCGCACCTTGGCCGGCCTGAAGCGGGCTGGTGGAAAGACGGCATGGATGCCGCCGGTGGGCAGGCTCCAGTCGGAAACACCCGCACGAGGCGGCCTTCGGCGATTTCGTCCTCGACGGCGAAGTCGGGAAAGATGCCAAGCCCGATGCCGGCCAACACGCAAGCCTGCACCGCCGGCGTCTTGTCGCAGACGACGACCGGATTGAGTTCCGGCAAGACCGTCTCGCCGTCCTTCGAAAACAGCCATTGGCCGACGCCGCGCAATTGCGCATTGCCAACCCATGGCAGCGATTTTGCAAGCCTGGGGCTGGCATTCGGCGGCAGGCTGGCCGCCAGAGGCGGCCGTCACCGGCTCTTTGTCGCGGGCCGCCGGACATGGCGGCCCATCATTTTGCGGAGCGGGACTCGATCAACGACTGGATGCGTTCGGCGTCCGCGCGCGTAACCGGATTGTAGACGATCATGCCGAGCTCCGGACGGCCGTCGACCGCGAAGACCGAGAATTCCAGCTCGATCAGCCCGATCTCGGGATGCCGAAGGCGCTTCACGCCTTCGCCATGCGCGGCGACGACGTCATTGTCCCGCCACAGCGCCGCGAACTCCGGACTCGCCCGGGAAAGCTCCTCGACGAGTTCGGTAACCTCGGCGCCGGCGCCGGCGCGGACGGCATCGGCCCTGAAAGAGCCGACCACGAAGCGGGCGACGCTCTCCCAGTCGTCCTGCGCCTCGCGCACGCGCGGGTTGCCAAACATCAGGCGCAGGATGTTGCGTTGCTCGCGCGGCAGCTTGGAATAGTCGGTCAGCATCGCCGCCGCGGCGCGGTTCCAGGCGACCACATCCCATGTCGCGGTCTTGATGATCGCCGGACTGGGGTCGAACGCGTCGAGGACGCGCTGCAGGCGCGGCGTCACGCTATCGACGTTTCTGTACCGGACCTCCGGCGGCCGCCCGAGGCCCAGCATGAACAGGTGCTCGCGTTCGGGCTCGGTCAGCATCAACCCGGTCGCGATGCGGTTCAGCACATCGGCGGACGGCGCGCCGCCCCTGCCCTGCTCCAGCCAGGTATACCAGGTCGGGCTGATATTGGCGCGCTGCGCCACCTCTTCGCGGCGCAGCCCTTGCGTGCGCCGCCGCCCCGTGGCGAAGCCGAAGGCGGCGGGATCGAGGCGCATGCGACGATCGCGAAGAAAGGTGCCAAGCTTGTTGGTCGTCTCGACGGGCATTGCGATCCTGTTGGCTATTATACCATGATAAAGTCACTACTTTAACAGAATGAGCTATAGCGCAAGAAAGGCCTCCGAACAACCACAGGAGACCTCCCATGCGTGTATTCCTTACCGGCGCGACCGGTTTCATCGGTTCCAGAATCATGCCCGAGCTCCTTGCCGCCGGGCACCAGGTGCTTGGCCTGTCCCGCTCCGAGGCCGGTGCGCGGTCGCTTGCGGCGGCCGGCGCCGAGCCCCACCGCGGCGACATCGAAGACCTCGACAGCCTGCGCGACGGCGCGGCGAAATCGGATGCGGTGATCCACACCGCCTTCGATCACAATTTCTCGAATTTCGTGGCGAATTGCGAGAAGGACAAGCGCGTCATCGAAGCGCTTGGCGGCGCGCTCGCCGGCTCGGACCGGCTGCTCATCATCACGGCGGGCGTCG
>NZ_RZSC01000666.1:0-3245 GCF_003998155.1 Mesorhizobium sp. M1E.F.Ca.ET.063.01.1.1 | reverse complement strand
CGTCAGCGGCGCGCCGAAGATGCCCGCGCGCGACTTGAACGAATTCATGATGACCAGGATCACCGGGAACAGCGCGATCACCGTGTAGGTCAAAAGGACGGCATGGGCGCCGATGGTGCGGGGAAGCGAACGGGTGGCTAGGCTCATTGGAAAGTCTCCTGACGAGCTGCTTGTCCAGAGGATCGTGCCAAGGCACCCCCCTCTGTCCTGCCGGACATCTCCCCCTCAAGGGGCGAGATTGGCAGCGTCGATGACGCCGCCCGTTCTGCTGCGTCGAAAATTGGCGAAGGCGGCGATGACGTCCAATCTCCCCCCTTGAGGGGGAGATGGCCGGCAGGCCAGAGGGGGGTAGCTAGGCGCACCATCTCAGACCCTCAGAACTGATACCGACGCAGGCGCGTCTGGACGAGGAACAGGTAGACGCAGACGCCGGCAAGGATGATCAGGAACATCATCGTGGCGATCGCTGCGCCTATGTTCGGGTCGCCGACCTGGAGCTGGAAGCCGAAGAAGGCGCGGTAGAGGAAGGTGCCGAGGATGTCGGTCGAATAGTTCGGCCCGGCGAGCGCTCCTTGCGCGGTGTAGATCAGGTCGAAGGCGTTGAAATTGCCGACGAAGGTCAGGATCGAGATGATGCCGATCGATGGCAGGATCAGCGGCAGCTTGATCTTCCAGAACTGCGCCATGCCGGTGACGCCGTCGCATTCGGCCGCCTCGATCACTTCGTCGGGGATCGACAAGAGTGCTGCATAGATCAGCATCATCGGGATGCCGACGAACTGCCAGACCGAGACCAGGCTGAGCGCGGTCAGCGCATATTGCTCCTTGCCGAGCCACGGCGTGAACAGGCTCTTCAGCCAGACGAAGTCGAGCAGATGCGGCGCCACGCCCCAGATCGGCGACAGGATCAGCTTCCAGGCGAAGCCGACGATGACGAAGGACAGGATCGTCGGCACGAAGATCGCCGTGCGATAGAAGGCGGCAAACCTGAGCCTCGGGCTGGAAAGAAGCGCCGCCAAAAGGATGCCGATCGGGTTCTGCACCAGCATGTGGATGATGAAGAACCAGACGTTGTTCCTGAGCGCGTTCCAGAAATTCACCGACCAGTTGGGGTCGCCGAACAGCGTGCGGAAATTGCCCAGCCCGACGAAGACCTGGGACTGCTCGATGTTGCGGAACAAGGAGAGCTGCAGCGTGCCGAACAGCGGCAGGATCATGACCGCCGTGTAGACGAGCACAGCCGGCGCCAGGAAGACGCCGATATGCCAGCGGATCGGTCTTTTCGGTCGTGTTTGTGCGGCCATGAGTTTCGGTCTCCGCCGTCTCTCGGTTCCAGGTCGGATGATGCTAGCTGATGCCTCGATGCACGGCCTGATTGTCCCCATCAGGGGAGGACAAGGCCAGCGACTGCGCGGCTCCGTCTTCCCCGCAAGGTGAGGGTAAGACCGAGAGGCGGCGCCGACAATCGCTATCTAAGAACGGTCCGAATGCCGGCCGGGCGTGCGCCCGGCCGGCTCGATGGCAAAGGTTACTTCGCCGGCTTGTACCAGCTGTCGAGGCCGTCCTGCACCTTCTTGGCCGCGGCTTCCGGCGTGTCGGTGCCGTTGATCACGTTGGCCGATTCAACCCAGGTCTCGTTCTCGAGGTTCGGCGTGCCGCGCGACAGGATCTGGTAGGTCGAGCGGATCGTCGACTTGCACTTGCCGCGCCAGGAGACGAATTCCTGCGCCAGCGGGTCTTCCATCTTCACCGGCGTGCTGTTCAGGCTGAAGAAGCCCGGCAGCGCGTTGGCGTAGATGGTGGCGAAGTCCGGCGAGGCGACCCAGGACAGGAACTTCTTGGCTTCTTCCGGATGCTTCGATGCCGCGTTCAGGCCCATGCCGATGTCGGTATGGTCGGAGATGTAGCAGGTGTCGCCGGCCTTCTGCACCGGCGGCGGGAAGGCGCCCATCTTGAACTGCGCCTGCGTGTTGAACAGGCCGATCTCCCACGAGCCGGCCGGATAGATGGCGGCGCGGCCGAGCGTGAACAGGTTCTGGCTGTCCGGATAGGTCTGCGCCTCGAAGCCGTCGCCCAGATAGGGCTTCCACTTGGCCAGTTCCTTGTAAGGCTCGACCCACTGCGGATCGGTCAGCTTCTGCTCGCCCTTGATCAGGGCCGCGCGGCCTTCCTCGCCCTTCCAGTAGTTCGGGCCGATGTTCTGGTAGCCCATGGTCGCGGCTTCCCAGAGGTCCTTGGTGCCCATAGCCATCGGGATGTAGGTGCCGTCGGCCTTGATCTTGTCGAGCACGGCGTAGAACTCTTCATTCGTGGTCGGCACCTTGAGGCCGAGCTTGTCGAAGGCGTCCTTGTTGTAGATGAAGCCGTGGATGACCGAGGCCATCGGCACGCAGAAGCTCGACTTGCCGTCGTCGGTCTGCCAGGCCGCCTTGGCGACGGCCGAGAAGTTGTCCATGCCGGGCAGCGAGGTCAGGTCGGCGAGATTGCCCTTCTTGAACAGCTCCAGCGACTTGTCGAACGGGCGGCAGGTGATCAGGTCGCCCGCCGAGCCGGCGGTGAGCTTGGCGCCGAGGGCCGCGTCGTACTCGGTCGGCGCCGAGGGCGCGAACACCACCTTGATGCCCGGGTTCTTGGCCTCGAAGGCCGGGATCAGCTTGTCCTTCCAGATGGTCAGGTCGTCGCCGCGCCAGCTCTCGATGTTGAGCGTTACGTCGTCGGCCAGAGCGATCCCGGTGGTGCCGAGAATGCTCGTGCCGAGCAGCAGTGCCGTCAGTAGTTTGGTCGTCATCTTCAGTCTCCCTGTTGACCTTTTTCAGGTTCGGTTCTGATGAGAACAGAGGCTAGCGCCGCTTGCTCCCCTCGATCGCGGAAAGCGCAGGCCGAAGCTTCTGGCCCGATCCTTCCAGTATCTTCTCGGCCGCGTCGGCGTTGGCAGCGCCGGCGGCGAGCAGAATGGCAGTCTTGACGACGCCGCCGCTCTCTTCGAGCAGGCGCGCCGCGTCGTCCCGGCTCCGCCCGGTGATGGCGGCGACCATGCGCACCGCGCGGTCGCGCAACTTGATGTTGTCGGCGGTGAGGTTGACCATGTAGCCGTCATGCACATGGCCGAGATGAATGGCGGTCAGCGTCGACAGCATGTTGAGCGCGATCTTCTGCGCGGTGCCGGCACCCATGCGCGTCGAGCCGGCGATCAACTCCGGCGGCGTTTCCAGCAGGATGGCGACATCGGCCTCACCGAACAGCGG
>NZ_RZSC01000665.1:0-3250 GCF_003998155.1 Mesorhizobium sp. M1E.F.Ca.ET.063.01.1.1 | reverse complement strand
GCGGTGATGATCCCTGAAAGCTATGTGCCGGACCTGCAACTCAGGCTCGCGCTCTACCGCCGCCTCGGCGACCTCGAGAGCACCGAGGAGATCGACGCCTTCGGCGCCGAGCTGATCGACCGTTTCGGGCCGCTGCCGGAGGAGGTGACGCACCTTTTGAAAATCGTCTTCATCAAGGCGCTCTGCCGCAAGGCCAATGTCGAGAAGCTCGACGCCGGACCCAAGGGCGTCGTCATTCACTTCCGCAAGCGCGAATTCCCCAACCCCGTCGGACTGGTCAGGTTCATCGGCGAGCAGGGGTCGCTGGCCAAGATCAGGGCCGATCACAGCGTCGTCTTCATCCGCGACTGGCCGAACGCAGAGAAACGCTTGGCCGGATCGGCAGTGGTGATGACGCAATTGGCGCGGTTGGTCGACAAAGCCGCCTAACGGCTTCGCCGCGGCGCTCTGGCAGGCGAAGGCATTCGCCACTGCTGAAATTCCCGTCTAGAATAGGAAATCGGCTTCGTGTAAGGAGCCGCGATCCTAGTCACAGGGTTTTGCGGGCGAGGGCCTGCTTGTTCGATTGACGCAATTCCGGATGGTGGGCACGGCGAAGTCGCCGAGCCTAAACGTTTCACACTTTCCGGGAATTGTTCTGAAAGGGCGTTTGGGTGCAGCGATGACGAAATGGTCGCCGAATTCGTGGAGAGCAAAGCCGATCAAGCAAGTTCCGGTCTATCCGGACCTTGCGGCGCTGGAGGTCACGGAAGCGCGGCTTGCCACCTACCCGCCGCTCGTTTTTGCCGGTGAGGCGCGCAAGCTAAAGAAGCAACTGGCGGCGGTCGCTGCCGGCGAAGCTTTCCTGCTCCAGGGTGGCGACTGCGCCGAGAGCTTTGCCGAGCATGGCGCCGACAACATCCGCGACTTCTTCCGCGTTTTCCTGCAGATGTCTGTCGTGCTCACCTTCGCCGGCGCGCAACCGGTGGTGAAGGTCGGCCGCGTCGCCGGCCAGTTCGCCAAGCCGCGCTCGTCCGACAGCGAGACCAAGGGCGGCGTAACCCTGCCGAGCTATCGCGGCGACATTATCAATGGCATCGAGTTCGACGCCAAGTCGCGCATCCCCGATCCGGCCAGGCAGGAGATGGCCTACCGCCAGTCGGCGGCGACACTCAATCTTCTGCGCGCCTTCGCGCAGGGCGGCTATGCCAGCCTGGAGAACGTGCATCGCTGGATGCTGGGCTTCGTCGCAGACAGCCCGCAAGGCGAAAAATACGAATCGCTCGCCAACCGCATCACCGAGACGATGGATTTCATGCGCGCGGTCGGCATCACGTCGGAAACCAATTTCGCGCTGCGCGAGACCGATTTCTACACCAGCCACGAGGCGCTGCTGCTGGGTTATGAAGAAGCGCTGACCCGCGTCGATTCGACCTCGGGCGACTGGTACGCGACCTCGGGCCACATGATCTGGATCGGCGACCGTACCCGCCAGCCCGACCATGCGCATGTCGAATATTGCCGAGGCATCAAGAACCCGCTCGGCCTGAAATGCGGTCCGTCGCTGACGCCGGACGGCCTCATGGAACTGATCGACCTGCTCAACCCCGAGAACGAGCCGGGCCGGCTGACGCTGATCGCGCGCTTTGGATCCGACAAGGTGGCGGAGCATCTGCCGAAGCTGGTGCGGGCGGTGAAGAAGGAAGGCCGCAACGTGGTGTGGTCGTCGGACCCGATGCATGGCAACACCATCGAGGCGGCCGGCTACAAAACGCGGCCATTCGACCGCATTCTCAAGGAAGTGCAGACCTTCTTCGAGGTGCATCGCGCCGAGGGCACGCATCCGGGCGGCATCCATGTCGAAATGACCGGCAAGAACGTCACCGAATGCACGGGCGGCGCCCGCGCCATTACCGCCGAGAATCTGCAGGATCGCTACCACACGCATTGCGATCCGCGCCTCAACGCCGACCAGGCGATCGAGCTCGCCTTCCTGGTCTCAGACCTCTTGAAGAAGAGCCATCCGGTCCAGCACAAGCAGGCCGCCAGCGCCTGAGCCAACTGCTGGCGATCGAACCCGGGCGCCGGAGCAAATCCGGCGCTCTTTTCGTTTGGGGCCGGCCCGGCACGGCGTTTCGCCAAAAACCTTACGAAAATTTATAGTTACGCGACCATCGCAAGACCAAGATTGAGGTGGAGGTGTCGCCGCCGCGGTCGAGAAACCGCGCACACGGCACAGGTTCCGCCATGCGTCACGAGCATGCCATCATCCATCACCGCGCGATCGACTTCTGGTCGGCGCGGGCGGCGGTGCTTGTCGTCATCTGCCTGCAGCTTCTGGTCATCAACGATCTGTCGTTCGGTCCGCGCTGGTTGGCGCCCGCGATCGAGGCGGCGCTGCTGGTGCCCCTGTCGGTCGCGACGGCCTGGACGCAGATGGCGACGCAGAAGGCCGTCGACCACGAACATTGGCACGCGATCGGCCGGTTCCGCGTCTTCATCCGCCGCACCGCCCTGGTCATGACCGGCGTCATCAGCATCATGAATTGCGGCTCGCTGGTCTTCCTGGTCAGGGCGCTGCTCGAAGGCCATGCCGGCGCCGGCACGACACTGCTGCTCGATGCGCTGAATATCTGGGTCACCAACGTCATCGTCTTCGCGCTGTGGTTCTGGAGCACCGATCGCGGCGGCCCGCCGACCTGCGGTCTGGTCAAGCGCGCGCATGCCGATTTCCTGTTCCCGCAGATGACGCTGCTAGACCGCGAGGTCCGCGACTGGCTGCCGGGCTTTGTCGACTACGTGTTTCTTGCGTTCACCAACGCGACGGCGTTTTCGCCGACCGACACCTTGCCGCTCACCCAACGCGCCAAGCTCCTGATGATGGCCGAGGCGATGATCTCGCTGCTGACGATCGCGCTGGTGGCTGCGCGTGCCGTGAACATCCTCGCTTAGGTCGAAACGTCAGTGGCCGCGCACCCAGCGCATGTTCGCCAGTCTTGGATCGGCAAAGGCTGTGCGCGAGAATTCGAGCCGCTTGTCGGGGAATTCGCAAATCGCCTGGACGCCGAGCGAGCCGATGCGGATGCGCCAGGTGTGAGGCTCGAGCGGCTTGGCCTTGGCAAAGCCCTTGCACGTCAGGAGCGCGATGTTGGCGCCCTTCGGATCGCGCGCCGAACGATAGCGGATCGCCTGCATCTCGGCCTCGCGCGCGACGTCGGCGATGGCCTGGCAGGCGGCATAGTCGGTCGGATGCGTCCAGACCCTCTCGTCG
>NZ_RZSC01000664.1:0-3269 GCF_003998155.1 Mesorhizobium sp. M1E.F.Ca.ET.063.01.1.1 | reverse complement strand
TTCGAATGATGAAGACGCAGGGCGATCGGCTGGAGCCCGTAAACTGATGCAGATTCAATGACTACGGCCCGGCCCGCCTTGCCCCGGGAATGCGACGATGGCTGCAGCCCCGCACGGAAAAAGCCAGGGAGGTTTTGGAGTTGGGCGGACCAAACGCCAGGGGAGAGCGCCGGCTACAGGATCTGATTGGGTGGCAAGGCGCTGACGGAGGAGAGCCGACCTCATCCTCCAACCGAGGAATGGTCCGGTTTGACCGGGCTTGAATCGTGAAACGGCGCGAAGCCCGTCTCTGGGGCGGAAACCGGCAGGAGCGTCAGTTCGCTCCTGCCGGCAAGGCGCTCCGTCAGATTGCAAAAAAGGAGTGTTCGTCAAGGTGGAGATGCGGGGTGAGGGAGGCGAATTGCGTCTGAGCATTGCCGCCAACTCCGTCGCTGTCGAAAGAGAGCGCCCCAGTCCGGCTGTTGTAGATGATGTGGTCGCTGGCGTCCTGCGCGCCTTGACCAATGTGGAAATCGCCGGCCGGGAGCGCGCCCTTCTGAAGTCCGGCGAATATGGCGTGGTCGAGGTAGATCTTGTCTTGGGAAACGTTGAAGTCGACGATCCTGTCGACGTTTCCAGCCCCAAGAGCCGTGTTGAACACGAAGGCGTCGTGGCCGCCATAGCCCTTCAATATGTCGGACCCTCCGCCACCGTTGATTTTGTTGTCGCCATAGTTGCCGTTGATCTTCTGGGCGAACTCGTTGCCGGTCAGGTCGATCGCCGTCTTGCCGCCGGTTCTGGAGGTGGAGAGCTGCTCGATATGCGAGCCGGCAGACAGGGCATAGCTGACCGAGGCCATCACCTTGTCGAAGCCGGCGCCTGCAGCTTCCATCACTTTGTCGTGCGCATTGTCGATATGGTAGGTGTTGTTGCCCTTGCCTCCATGGACAATGTGATCGCCGCTTGAAGGATCTGTGGCTATTGTCGTCGGGTCGGTCGTCGGCGTCGTCGGGTTGGTCGTTGACGTCGTGGGGTCGGTCGTTGGCGAAGTGGGATCGGACGGTGGTGGTGTCGCCTCCGAGGTGGGTATCGGCTCGGAGGTTGTCGGCTGCGTCGGCTCTGTGGTCGACGGCTGCGTCGACGAGGTCGAGCTGGTATTGTGCTGCAGGAAGAAGGCCTGCAGTTCCGGGGAGTTCCCGAGCGCGGTGTCGCCGTTCTGCGAGCCCCAGGCATACGTGAAGTCGAATGCCGGCGAAGGAACCAGCTTGGCCCAGTGATCCATCATGATCTTTTCCTGGTCAGCGGTCGGGACGACGAAGGAGCCGCCATTTTCGCTTACCCAGTTTCCGCCGCCGAAAGCCTGGTACTCCGGGATGATGCGGTCAGCCGGAATCCCTGAAGCAACCGCAGCCGCAACCATGCGATCGATCATGTTGTAGTCCGGATTGCTGGCTGTCTTGGAAGTGATCGCATAAGCACCGACGCCGTAATAGTCGATGCCCGTGTTTTCCGGGTTGTAGGTATTGGCGAAGCTCGGGTCGGCGATAGACCCCATGTTCATCATCGTGATGAAAGTCTTTGCACCCGGGAAATGAGAATGGATCCAGTCGGATTCCGCCTTCAGATCTGCCGCGGTCGCATAAGTCCCCCACCTGCCGGTAGGATCCGGCTCATCCGTCAGATAGAACCCAAATACCTTTGGATTGTTAAGGAATGGAGTAACTTGATCAATGAACGACTGGGTAACGCCATCATGGGCGTTGAGATAGACCAACGCCTTCATTCCGTCGGGCAGTGCGTTTACCTGCGAAAGGTACTGAACATCGACGAGATTGAACCCTGCGGCTGCCACGTCGGCGGCAGAGCCGCCCGCTGCATAATGGAGAGTTGCCATATGAGTTCCTTCTAATTCGGCAACGCCCCCAACACCCGTCTGCCTAGCGGAAAGGTACATTAGAAAGAAATCACATACGGATTTCACCGGTCAAAATAATTGATCGGAGCCTGGTGATCGACAACCTCCGTCCGCGAAAAAACTCCGCATTTTCAGCACGCTCGCTCCAGAAAGCGTGAAGCTTCGCGCAGTCCTTGTCCCCGAATATCACCGATTTGCCGGCTCTCGACCGCGGGTTTCGCCACGATTTTGCTTCATTTTGATTAAAGTTCGAATATGTTAGCAACGCCTCATGTCCGGAAATTTCGCCCGGATCTATCTCAGCAGTAGAGGTTTCCCATATTGGCCAAAGCCAAGAAAGCCACGCGGCATTTCCGCGTGAAAGACAGCAGGCTATGAAGACCCAGCAAGAGTTACCTTCCCTTTTACGCACCGCGATGTCGGATTGCGCACCGGGATTGCTTGGCGTTGGGCTTTTTTCCGCGGTGACAAATATCCTGGCGCTGACCGGGTCCCTCTATATGCTCCAGGTCTATGACCGGGTGCTGCCGTCCCAGAGCGTTCCGACCCTGGTTGGATTGACTGTTGGAATGCTGGGCCTTTACGCAGCCTACGGACTGCTCGACTTCGTACGGCTTCGCCTTTTGGTCCGCATTGCCAGCCGGCTCTACAGGAACCTGCACCAAAGGGCATTCGCCGTTTCGGTGCTTTTGCCGCTCAAGGCCGGCCGGGAGGCAGACCGGGTGGATCCGCTGCGAGACCTCGACCACCTGCGCGGCTTTCTTTCAGGATCCGGGCCGACCGTCATCTTCGACGCGCCCTGGATCCCCTTTTACTTGCTGATCATCTATATGCTGCACCCCTCGCTCGGCGTGCTGGCGACGGTCGGCGCTCTCGCCGTCGTGGCGTTGACCGCGGTGGCGGAAATTCTCGGCCGCAGGCCGGCCAGGCTGACATCCGAAGCCATGATCTCGCAGCGCGCCCTTGCCGAGTCCGGTCGCCGCAATGCGGAGGTCGTTCAGGCCATGGGCCTCTCTTCCAGGCTGGCCCGGCGCTGGAGCGACATGGTTCATGGCTACCTCCTATATCAGGAGCGGCTCTCCGACATCATAGGAGGAACCAGTTCGTTATCGAAGGCGCTGAGGATGGCGCTGCAGTCTTCGGTGCTGGGCCTTGGCGCCTATCTGGTGATCGGCGGCGAAGCGTCCCCCGGGGTGATCATCGCATCTTCTATTTTGCTCGGCCGCGCGCTGGCTCCGGTCGATGCGGCGATTGCAAACTGGAAAGGCTTCCTGACGACCCGACATAGCTACTTCCAGCTCAAGGCGACGTTCGATGCGTTCGAAAACCCGACCGAACCCATGGAATTACCCCGGCCGCAAACACGGCTGACGGT
>NZ_RZSC01000663.1:0-3277 GCF_003998155.1 Mesorhizobium sp. M1E.F.Ca.ET.063.01.1.1 | reverse complement strand
GGCCTGGTCCGCTGCTTGAGGTCGCGCCTGCTTGCGCGGACGGCAGGTGACCGCGGCCGGACCAGCCTGGAAAGCAGCAGCAGGACGAGCGCGCCGGCGGCCGCCGTCACAGCGATGCGCGACGACCGGTCCAGCCCGTTGAACCAAGTCGATACGGCGGCGACAAAGTCGCCTGTGGAAACGGTCAGCCTGTCGGTCAGTTCGCGGAGGCTGTCCTTCAGCCCATCCAGCATCCTCGGGAAGTCGCCAAATCGGTCGCTCATGGCTCACTCCACTGCCTTAAGGTTCGCCGGCGCATTGGCGGCGATCTTGTCCAGCATGGCCTCCCCGCACGAGCTTGCCGGCGAACTCGGTGTCTCCCAGTTGCAGGCCGGCGAGGCAGCGCTTCAAATGACGCTTTCGATTGAGCGGCCGACCAGCCCGCCTCGTAAACGCGCAATCCTCCCACTTCCCCGTCATTGAAGCCTGACCGTCGCGTCTAGGCACCAGCGATTGCTAATGTTGGTACTGCTAATGGTCGTGCCGAAACACGGAATACGATGGTCAGCGGTGCCCGACGCATCGCTTCCTGAGCGCGCAACGGTTGAGCAAGCGCCGGTTCCGGATGCATCGCACACACCGACTGGACGAACTCGCCGCAAGAAGCGGTGGCAGAAAGATGTGCCTTTGCCGCGAAGTGAACGATGGAAGCGGCGCCTGCCGTGGGTGCTGCGCCAGAGCCGGGCCGAGCGGTAGGTTGACTGTTCAACGGGCCAGAAGGAGAATAAAAGCGCGTGACTGCGGCCCACTCACTGGTGTACCGCTCGCTCAAGACGATCCGTAAGCGCCATGATGATAGATCAGAGCCGGACCCGGCTCTCCGCTGGCCACATGCCGGACGCTGCCGAGGACGAGCGCGTGGCTGTGGCGCACAATCGTGTCCTCGACCGTGCAATCGACCGCGGACTCCTCGCCCGTGGTGACGATGTTCCAACCGGCGCGCCCGCCGCTCAGAAATGTTCCTCTGGGGCATAGACCTCTTCATCATGGCTATTGCTGGGAAGCCCATGAGTCTTGGGAAGACCTATGCCGCTCAAGCCATCGGCTTTCGGAAAGACCGGCGACGCTTCGTCTCGACGACTATTCCAGCCGTATTCTTCGCGGTGAGCGCGGCCGTTTGCTTCGGCTTCGGTTGGGGCGGGGCATCAGGCGCCCTTGGCTCCGGCGTTTTCTTGGTCTCTTCTTTGTTCTTGCGGGCGCACAGCAAAGCCTTGGCGCTCGCCGCCTCCGCATCCGATACCTCGCCGGCCGGCTCGCCATCAAGATTGATCCGCACAGCGCCAGCATTCAGTCTCGCCAAGTACCTGGGCATGCTGGTATAGGCGCGCAGGGCTTTCCTCAATTCATCATCTGACAGTTCGCCGTCCAGCACGCGAATGTCATGATGGATGCCGATCCTAAGCGGCTTGGGCGCTTTCGGATTGAACGCCGCAGGCCACTTTGCCGATAGATGCCGGAAAAGCTGTGCGGGCGATTTCCCTCGGCTGGGGGTCGTCATGATCAAGCCTCGCCCGATTTGTTTTCTTTCCCAGTACGGACCCTCCGTAGCACCCATATATGCAATGATTGTGGACGCCAAAAAAATGGGGATTCGTCCGGCAGGGGCAAAGCAGCGCATCCTAGCTTCTAGATGAATACCGTTGCCCTCCCAATCTCCTCGCGACTACTGAGGAACGGAAACGATAAATCGGACGACTAACCTTCCGAACGCGCAAGAACTGTCGGCCATGCCGTTTGGCAAAGGACGGCTGCGCGGAGTTAATCGGCGGCAACTTGGCATGGGAAGAGAAGTCAACTCCAATCAAGAAGCCAGCCGCGAAACGCTAGCTAACGCCTAAGGTCTGGAGCTCGCCTTCTGTTCAACGCCATCACAAGGACGGCGTTGAGCAGCGTAACGAACCTTACATCTTGATGTTGCCAAGCCGTCCTGGACGTGGCGATCTAGTACTCGATTAGCGTATAAACGAAAAAAGCTTGCAGTTTTTTCGCCGCGCCGCCGCTCGAAAAGTTCCATGTTCGCCTGGGCAACGGCTGGCTTGGTCATGCGAGCTTCCCGTACGGGGCGGCTATTGCAACCGATCGCTCTGAAGCTGCCCGCAGCCGCTCGTCGCTAGCCACCGTGCCCGCGCCAGGTGGGATGTCCAAGCCCGACGTGCCCGTTCCGGCTGGCGCTCTGCGTCAATGTTCAAGATGGCTCGTGCCACCTTGCGCCAGTCGAGGCCCATCGCCTCCGACATCAGCAGGACGGCGTAAGTCTGAAAGTGCGCCACGTCATAAGGTGTGACCTCGGCCAACTCGGGTGTTTCATTATCGATCCAGGACTCCTCCTCCTTTGGGGGCGCGTCGATGTAGCGGCCAATCGACGCCAGGTGCGCCGCAATCTGGTAACGCAGGTGATCGCGGCTCCCGTAGCGCGCATCGATTTCGCCGAGCTTCTTGTACAATCCCCTACGCTTGTCGCGCGGAACATCGGTATCGCCCAAGGAGTAACAACTCGGACCGACGGCGCAGATATCGCAGCCCGTTGCGACCACGTCCTGCACGAATGCGGGAATGTCTTTTTCTTGCATGCGCTTCATTTCAATGGGCCCCTTCTGACTTCACATTTTCTTATCACAGCTCACCCAATTTGCAACCCTGCCGTGCAATCTTGCGCGTCACTGCGGTGCGCAAGCACCTTCCCTCTCAGCTGCCCGTGAGCCCCGCGCCGGTCGCGGCGCGGCTCAAAGGCGGCAAAAGTGCAGCCGGCGCCGTCCCGGAAGATGGTCCCCCAGGCGGCGGCTTTTAAGAGCCGCCGCCTGGGCTTGGTTAGATCATTGCCCCGCAAACAGCGGCTGAACGCGGGCCTACTGGTCGGCGGTGCGGAAGCCGCCGCGCGCCGTGTAGCTTTCGACCGGGAATTTCATCCAGCGCGGCAGCCATGCCTCGACCTTCTCGCGGCCGTTCTCGCCGGCAAGGAAGTCGCGGATGATCTTCTTTTGCGTCTTGACCTTTTCGGCCACATTGCCGTCGGCGACATGCTTGCCGCCGATGTCGGCAAGCATGGCATTGGCGACTTCCTTGTCGCGCAGTAGCTCGAAGAACGCCTCGTCCGCTTGCCAGAAAGCAGCCATGTCGACGTTCAGATTATGCCCAAGCGCCTCAATGACGGCGCTGCCGGCCTCGAGCGTCTCGGCCATGACAAGGCTGAGAACGCGCAGGACGTCGTCATCGGAGAGCGCCAAGAGCTTCACAAAAA
>NZ_RZSC01000662.1:0-3281 GCF_003998155.1 Mesorhizobium sp. M1E.F.Ca.ET.063.01.1.1 | reverse complement strand
GGTTCGGCACCGATCATTTTGGCCGCGACATCCTGTCGATGATCATGGTCGGCGATCACCAGCCTGGTGACGTCATAGGGCGTCCAGACAAAGGAAAGCAGCGCGACCGCGGCCACCAGCAGCGTGATGACGAAGCCGATGAGGAACGAGCGGTTGCCGAAGGCCTTGGCCAGGACGCCGGCGAAGGTTTCCTCTGGCAGCTCGATGCGCATCGTCATTGCCGGCCTCTCAGCCGCGGATCGACGACCGCATAGGAGAAATCGACCAGCAGGTTGACGACGATGACGGCCGCGACCAAGAGCATGACGACGCTCTCGACGACGATCAGGTCGCGCTGGGTGATCGCCTGGAACACCAGCCGACCGAGCCCCGGCAGGTAGAAGACATTCTCGATGATAATGGTGCCGGCAAGCAGGAAGGCGAATTGCAGGCCGAGTATGGTGAGCACCGGGATCATGGCGTTGCGCAGCGCATGGCGCCAGAGCACGGCGCGGTAGGGCAGGCCCTTGGCGCGCGCGGTGCGGATATAGTCCTCGTTGAGCACCTCGATCAGCGCCGAGCGGGCGACGCGCGCCAGGATCGCGGCCTGCGGCAGCGCCAGCGCGACGGCCGGCAGCAGCAACGACTTCAGCGCTGGCCAGACGCCTGCATTCCAGCCAGGAAAACCGCCGGCCGGCACCAGCCGCAGCCACACGGCGAAGAGGTAGATCAGCATCAGCGCGAACCAGAAGTTCGGCACGGCGACGCCAAGCTGGGCTGCTCCCATGGCAAGTGTGTCGCCGGCCCGGCCTTGCCGGCTGGCGGAAAACAGCCCGACCGGAATGGCAATGACCGTCGAGAGCGCCAGCGCGATCAGCGCCAGCGGCAGAGAGACCACGACGCGTTCACGCACAAGATCAACGACGGGCACCGAATAGGTATAGGAGCGGCCGAAATCGAGGCTGAGCAATCCGCCCGCCCAGTGCAGGTAGCGCAGGGCAAGCGGCGCGTTGAGCCCCATCTGGTTGCGCAAGAGCTCAACCTGGTCAGCGCTGGCGTTGAAGCCCAGCATCAGACGCGCCGGGTCGCCGGGCAGGATTTCCATCACCGCAAACACCACCATCGAGGCCAGCACCAGCGTGACGGCCGCGATGATGAGGCGTTTTGCGAGGTAGGCGGTCATCGGAGGCGACCGGGGGATCGCACCGGCCGTCAGTCCGTCCACTTCACCTTGGTAAGGTCGTTGGCTTGGATCGGCGCGTTCTCCCACAGGCCCTGCAGCTTGGCGTCCCAGACGCCGACCTTCGGCAGTTCGTAGAGGAAGCCGACGACGGCGTCGTCGGCAAGGATCTTCTGCGCTTCGCCGAGCAGTTCCTTGCGCTTGGCTTCGTCCGAGGTGAGGTTGAGGCTGGCGATGATCTTGTCGAAGGTCGGGTTGTCGTAATTGAAGTAATAATCCTTGCGCGAATAGATATCGATGTCGTTGGGCTCGGTGTGGGAGACGATGGTCAGGTCGTAGTCTTTCTTGGTGAAGACCTGATCCAGCCACTGCGCCCATTCGACCGGAATAATCTCCAGGTCGATGCCGACATCGCGCAGCTCGGAGGCGATGATTTCGCCGCCAAGCCGCGCATAGGAAGGCGGCGGCAGCTTCAGCGTCGCCTTGAAGCCGTTTTCGAGGCCGGCCTCCTTCAGCAGTTCCTTGGCTTTGGCGACATTGTGCGGATAGAGGCCGGTGAGATCAACGTAGTCCTTGTTGGCGGGCGACATGTGCGAGCCGATCGGCACGCCGAGACCGGCCGAAGCGCCGTCGATGATCGCCTTGCGGTCGAGCGCATAGGAGATCGCTTGTCTCACCTGCAGCTTGTCGAAGGGCGGCTTCTTGTTGTTGATCGAGAGGATGGTTTCGCCTTCCGTCGCGCCGATCACCACATGGAAACGCGGGTCGTCCTTGACCTGGGAGACGCTGTCGGGATCGAAGAAGGGGAAGGCTTGGATGTCGCCGGAAAGCAGCGCCGGCACGGCGGCGGCGGCGTCAGGCACGATGCGGAACTCGACCTTGTCGAGGGAGACAGGCGCCCCCCAGTAATTGTCCGACTTCACCAGCGTGATCGAGGAGCCCTTGGCCCAGCCCTGGAACTTGAAGGGACCGGTGCCGATCGGCTTTTCCTTGTTGGTGTCGGCGGATTTCGGCGACACGATCACCGCGTCGCCCCAGCCCATATTGTAGAGGAATGATCCTTGCGGATTCTTCAGCGTCACCTTGACGGTCGCCGGGTCGACCACGTCGACCTTGTCGATCTGCGCGAACAGACCTTTCTGGGCATTGACCGAATTGTCGGCGCGGGCGCGGTCGAGCGAGAATTTCACGTCGTCGGCGCCGAAGTCGCTGCCGTCATGGAATTTGACGCCGGTGTGCAGCTTGAAGGTGTAAGTCTTGCCGTCATCCGAGATGGTCCAGCTTTCGGCGAGGTCGGGCAGCACCTCGCCGTTCGGGCCGATACGGGTAAGACCCTCGAAGACATTGGCATAGAGCACTTCGTCGATCGCCGCCGCGGCGCCCGCGGTCGGGTCGAGATGCGGGGGCTCGAGCGGAATGCCGATGACGAGATCGGTACGCGCGGCAAAAGCCGAGGTGGCGGTGGCGAGCGCCAGAGCGGCGGCGGCGGCGAGAACGGTCTTCCACAATTTCATCGGGCAACTCCCATCTTCTCAAACCGGGTGGATAGAAGCGTGATTTCGAGGTCGAGTAAATTGCGTTTCGTGCTGCCGGGCGGCGCCAAGGGAAATGTTTTTCCGGATCAGCCGGTCGTGCCGCGCAGCAGCACGTTGAGGCCGATCGCCATCACCTTGGCCGATTCCACCATGTCGGCGATGCCAACCCATTCGTCCGGCCGATGAGCAAGGTCGAGGATGCCGGGGCCGTAGGCGATGCAGTCGTAGATATGGCCGATGCGGGCGACGTGCTTCTGGTCATAGGTGCCGGGCGAGATCACATAATCCGGTTCGCGGTCGAAGACCTCCATGATGCCCTTGGCCACGGCCTTGACCACCGGCGCGTCGCGCTCGGTCATCAGCGGCAGCACCTCCATCAGGTCGCGGATCTCGTAATCGAACTTCTTCCGCTCGCGCTTCAGCCGTTCGAGGATGCCGGTGACTTCGCCTTTGACGGTTGCGAGGTCTTCCTCGAGCAGGAAGCGGCGGTCGATCGTCAGCCGGCAGGAATCGGGCACGTTGGGCGAGGGGAGCCCTGGCCGGAAATCCTCGGTCTGGCCGCCATGGATGGAGTTGATGTTCATGGT
>NZ_RZSC01000661.1:0-3286 GCF_003998155.1 Mesorhizobium sp. M1E.F.Ca.ET.063.01.1.1 | reverse complement strand
CGGCGCCAGCTCGTCGTTCAGCGCGTCGAGCACGTCGGTGACGCGCAGTTCCTTGATGTCGTCGACGGCGCCGGAAAAATCCTTCCAGAAGTCGCGCAGCACGTCCTTCCAGGCGAGCTTGCCATCGGAGATCTCGTCGAGCTTTTCCTCGAGCGAAGCGGTGAAGTCGTACTCGACATAGCGTTCGAAGAAGCTTTCGAGAAAGGCCGAGAGCAGCCGGCCCTTGGCCTGCGGCACCAGCTTGCGCCGGTCGATGGCGACGTAGTCGCGATCCTCCAGCGTCTTCAGGATCGCCGTATAGGTCGACGGCCGGCCGATGCCGAGCTCTTCCAGCTTCTTGATCAGTGACGCCTCGGAATAACGCGGCGGCGGCTCGGTCGTGTGCTGGGTAGCGTTGATCGCCTGGCGGGCAAGCTGCTCCCCGGCGCGGATCTCGGGCAGGCGGCGGCTTTCCTCGTCCTCCGCATCTTCGTCCTTCTGGTCGGTATAGGCGGCGATGAAGCCGTCGAAGCGCACGACCGAGCCGACCGCGCGGAGCTCGGCGGTGCGGGCGCCGTTGATCGCCTCGATCTCTACCGTGGTGCGCTCGATCTCGGCCGGCTGCATCTGGCTGGCGATGGCGCGCTTCCAGATCAGCTCGTAAAGCCGCGCCTGGTCGGCATCGAGATATTGCCGGACCGATGCCGGCGTGCGCTTGAAATCGGTCGGGCGGATCGCCTCATGCGCTTCCTGGGCATTCTTGGCCTTGACCGAATAGTAGCGCGGCTTCTCCGGCAGGTACTTCGCGCCGAACTCGCTCGCGATGGCGTCGCGCGCGGCCTCGATCGCCTCCGGCGCCATCTGCACGCCATCGGTTCGCATATAGGTGATGAGGCCGGCGGTCTCGCCGCCGACATCCATGCCTTCGTAGAGCTTCTGCGCCACCTGCATGGTGCGGTTGGCCGAGAAGCCGAGCCGCGAGGAGGCGGCCTGCTGCAGCGTCGAAGTGGTGAAGGGCGGGCCCGGATTGCGCTTGGTGGGCTTGGCTTCCACCGACAGCGCCTTGAAGGCAGCGCCCTCCAGCATCGCCTTGATGTCGTCGGCCTGCGCCTTGTTGGCGATGTCGAGCTTCTGCAGCTTCTTGCCGGCATAGGCGGTCAGCCGCGCCTCGAAGCTGTCGTTGCGCGGCGTGTCGAGGATGGCGGCGATCTGCCAGTATTCCTCGCGGATGAAGCGCTCGATCTCGGATTCGCGATCGCAGACGAGGCGCAGCGCCACCGACTGCACGCGTCCGGCGGAACGGGCGCCCGGCAGCTTGCGCCAAAGCACGGGGGACAGCGTGAAGCCGACGAGATAGTCGAGCGCGCGGCGAGCGAGATAGGCGTCGACCAGCGGCGCGTCGATCTGGCGCGGATTGGCCATGGCCTCGAGCACGGAAGACTTGGTGATGGCGTTGAAGACGACGCGGCTGACCGGCTTGTCCTTCAGCGCCCGCTTCTGCCTCAGTACTTCCAGCACATGCCAGGAAATCGCCTCGCCCTCGCGATCCGGGTCGGTGGCGAGGATGAGCCCGTCGGCGTCCTTGACCGCCTTGGCGATGTCGGCAAGCCGCTTGCCGGAGGCCGTGTCGACCGACCAGGACATGGCGAAGTCCTCGTCGGGACGTACCGAGCCGTCCTTGGCCGGCAGATCGCGGACATGGCCGAACGAGGCAAGGACCTTATAGTTCTTGCCCAGATATTTGTTGATTGTCTTCGCCTTGGCCGGCGATTCGACGACGACGACGTCCATAAGGTCTCTTATCAATTATGAGGCGGCGGAAGAACTCCGCAGCGCACGACGAAATCCCACTCTTTTCGTCGCTCACATGGCCGTGCTTTTGCGATCGGTCAAGGGGAAGGAGCCAATTTGCGGACCTGCCGCCAGCGATACACTCTTAGAGTGTATGGCGAAGATCACATTTTTTGGGGATGGGTGAAGGCCACGTCTCGCAGGCGGCGAGGTGGCAGGCTGCCAGCGGAGAATCGCCGGCAACCTGCCGATTCCTTCGAGAAAATTCAGTCGGCCGCGACGACGTGCCAGGCGCCGGCGACGCCTTCGCCGGTCATGTCGCCGGCTTTCTTGTCCTTGACGAAAGTGTAGACCGGCTTGCCGTCATAGGCCCACATCTTGGTGCCGTCGGTGCGCTCGACGATCGTCCACTCGTCATCGGCCTTAGCGCCGGCCTCGGCCTTCAGCGGCGGCCAGTTGGCGGCGCATTTGTCGTAGCAGTTGGATTTGCCCTTTTCGTCCTTGTCAAAGGTGTAAAGCGTCATGCCCATGGCATCGGTGTAGATCTTCTTGCCGCCGACTTCGGCTTCCTTCCATGCCTCGGCGGCGTGGGCCGCGGTGGCGCCAAGCAAAAGGGCCGCAAATCCGAGTGCGATCGATTTCATGGCAATCTCTCCCTGAGAACGGGCGCGCGGCAATCGCGCGCCTGCTCAGTCAACGCATGGGGGAGGCCGTTTCTTCCTGGCCGGGCGACCACATGCCACACAATGGTGATTGGCAGGGCGGCTTCGGCATCGCTATATCGGCGCCAGCACAATCTGGGCTCATGAAATGGCATTGGACATCGGCTATGTCAGCGCGGTCGGGGCGGGGGCCATCTCGTTCCTGTCGCCTTGCGTGCTGCCGCTGGTGCCGCCCTATCTCTGCTACATGGCCGGCGTCTCGGTCGATGATTTCCGCGGCAACCAGGGCGTGACGGCACGGGAGGGCGCGCGCGGCGCCCTGCTCTATGCTTCTATAGCCTTCGTGCTCGGCTTTTCCACCGTCTTCGTCGCGCTCGGGGCCGGCGCCTCGACCATCGGCCGTCTGCTGCGCGTCTGGCAGGAGCCGCTGGCGATGGTGGCGGGCGCGCTGATCATCATCATGGGGCTGAATTTTCTCGGCATCCTGCGCATTCCGCTGCTGTCGCGCGAGGCGCGCTTCCAGTCGCAGGGCAAGCCGG
The DNA here is from genome assembly GCF_003998155.1 of Mesorhizobium sp. M1E.F.Ca.ET.063.01.1.1. Classification (NCBI taxonomy): domain Bacteria; kingdom Pseudomonadati; phylum Pseudomonadota; class Alphaproteobacteria; order Hyphomicrobiales; family Phyllobacteriaceae; genus Mesorhizobium; species Mesorhizobium sp. M1E.F.Ca.ET.063.01.1.1. The sequence continues at coordinate 315 of NZ_RZSC01000661.1, read as the reverse complement.
CCAACATGGTTGCGGCCTATGTCATGGGGCTCGCCTTCGCCTTCGGCTGGACGCCCTGCATCGGTCCGGTGCTCGGGCCGATCCTGACTTTAGCCGGCGGCCGCGAAACCGTGGGCGAGGGTGCAATGCTGCTCGCCGCCTACTCGCTCGGCCTCGGCATTCCCTTCCTGATCGCGGCGCTGTTTTCCGGCGCCTTCATGCGATTCCTCGGCAAATTCCGCGTCCATCTCGGTCGCGTCGAGAAAGTGATGGGCGCGCTGCTGGTCGTCGCCGGCGTGTTTTTCCTCACCGGCGGGGTGCAGAGAGCGTCCTACT
>NZ_RZSC01000660.1:0-3288 GCF_003998155.1 Mesorhizobium sp. M1E.F.Ca.ET.063.01.1.1 | reverse complement strand
GAACATCACGGGTATCAATCCCGACGCCTTTGCCGCCATCATTGCCAGGGCCGACGCGATCGGGCGCGATATCGACGCCGCCAAGACTGCCGGCTTCGCGCCTGAGATCGCCGGGGAGGGCCGTTTCGCGGCAGGTGACAGCGATATTGCCTTCACCGTTGCCAATGGGACGCTGCGCGCGCCGCCGATCAGCCTAGACAATCCAGCGGCGATGCTGACGGCCGACGTAACCGCCGACATCAACACAAGCACCGTTTCAGCAAGGGGCGCGATTACCTATCGTCCCGGCGACGAGGCGCTGGTCGGTTCCGCGCCGGCCGTGAATTTCAGCCTCGCCGGTCCGCTCGGTGCGACGACGCGTCAGTTCGACAGCGAACCGCTGGCGCAGTTCCTGACCCAGCGCGCGCTGGAGAAGGAACAGCAGCGGGTCGAGGCAATGCAGGCGGCGCTGCTCGAGAAGCAGAGGCTGCGGCGCGAGGCGCGCTACTACGCCGCGCTGCAGACCGAGCGCGACCGGGCGGCCGAAGAATTGCGCCGGCAGGAGGAAGAGGCGCGGCAGAAGGCCGAGGCTGAGGCCAAGGCGAAAGCCGAGGCGGAGGCACAGGCAAAGGCGGAAGCTGAGGCGCAGGCCAAAGCGGAAGAAGAGGCGAAAGCCAAGGCGGAGGCCGATGCCAAGGCTCAGGCCGAGGCGGAAGCGCGCGCCAAAGCGGAGGCGGAAGCGAAAGCCAAAGCGGATGCGGAAGCGAAAGCCGAGGCAGAACAACGGGCTGCCGATGAGGCGGCCAAGGCTCAAGCCGAAGCGGATCGCAAGAAGGCTGAACAGGCAAAGCTGGAAGCCCAGCGTAAGGCGGCCCAGCAAACGCCAAAGGTCGACCGGTCGCTTCCAGGCGTCAACGACAGTTCAGCGCCGGAGCCGCCGAAGCCCAAGGCCAATCCGTTCACGATCGACAATCTTTTGAAGTCGCTGGACGGCGGCTGAGACTCATCCAGTCAGGAAGCTCGCGAATTCTCCACACCGCCTGAAGCGATTCATCTCAGGAAGCCTTGCCGCGTTTTGCCCAGGCCAGCACGTAGAGCCTGAGCGCGGAGGACAGATTCGCGTCGCGGGTCCGCGTCTCGTCGATCTCCGCGACCAGGGCCGCGAGCGAAATCGATCGCTGCGCCGCGATCGTGACGAGGTCATCGTAGAAAGGCTGCTCCAGGGAGAAGCTGGTGCGGTGACCGCGGATTGTTACCGAACGTTTTTCGACCGCGGCCATCGGAGGCGCTCAGCGTCCGTCCGGATCGCCGGGCTTTTCTCGGCGATGGCCGTCGATGAATTTTTCCGTCCTGTCGGAGGTCACCCGGTCACGTTCGCGCTCGGCCTTGGAGCGGCCATGCAGCGCCCGGTTCTCACTGGCCAGGCGTTCCTTCTCGATGCGCGCTTTCTGCTTGCGGGCCCGGCGGAGATTGACGACCTCGCCCATCTCACCGGTTCACTTCTTGCGGAAGGCGTCGAGCGAAACCACGTCGGCGCTCTTGCCGCTGGTGTCGGCGACAGCCGGCTTCTTTTCGGCCTCGGCCGTCTTCTTCTTCGATTCCGGTTTCTTTTCGGTCACGACTGCGAGCGGCTCCGAGGCCGGCGCGGCATCGTCATCTTCCGCGGCATTCTCCGCCTTGACGTCGAATTCGAGCTCGAAATTCACCGAAGGGTCGTAGAAACCGCGCACGGCGGAGAAGGGGATCTCCAGCTTCTCAGGCACGTCGGAGAAGGAGAGTCCCACTTCGAAGCCGGTATCGGTCACTTTCAGGTCCCAATACTGGAACTGGATGACAATGGTCATCTGCTCCGGATAGCGCTCGCGCAGCCGCGAGGATATGCGCACGCCGGGCGCGCCGGTCAGGAAGGTGATGAAGAAATGATGGTTGCCGGGAAGGCCGGTGCGCGCGACTTCGGCCAGGACCTTGCGCATGACGCCGCGCAGGGCCTCCTGGGCCAGAATGTCGTAGCGGATGTGGTCGTCGGCCATGTGACGGTCGGGTTCCGTTGAATCGTCCGCATAGCTGTAATCAAGCTTGGGCGCGGCGTAAACCGCATATAGGCGCCTAACGCCGAGGCCAAGGGGAATGGCGGCGATTTGATCGCTCAGGCGTGGGCGAGGGCGGCCTGCTTGACGGACGCTGCTTTCCGCAGGCCGAAGGCGCGGAGGAAGGTGCGCACGCCGTTGGTGGCCGAGCGCAGGACCTCGTCTTCCGTCGGCATGCCGCCGAGCATGAAGGTTATTTGCAGCTCGGCATTGACCAGAGCGAAGAACTGGCGCGCCGCCACGTCCGGATCGTCGATCGACAGATGCCCGGCATAAGCGAGGCGCGCGAAGCGGGCGGCAAGCGCCGACCATGTGCGGCCCGGCCCCTGTTCGCGCCACTCGGCGAAAAGTTCCGGATAGCGCTCGCCCTCGGCCTGGATCAGCTTGCGCAGGAACCGGCCGTCGCGGTTGCAGACGCAGTTGCGGTTCATGCGCACCGCAAAGGCGACGAGATCGGATTCGAGATCGGCGGGCTGGTCCGGAAAGGTGGCTATGGTGGCGAAGATGCCGGCGTTGCAGCGCTCCGTCAGGTCGCGCACGACGGCCATGAATAGCTTTTCCTTGTCACCATGGTGATTGTAGACGGTCTGGCGCGAAACGCCGGCCTCGGCCGCGATCAGGTCGATGTTGGCGCCGGCATAACCCTCCCGGCAGAAAACCGAAGCCGCGGCGTCGACCACCGATATGCGCTTGGCCTCATGGCTGCGTGGCGGGAAAGTGTCAGGAGAAACGCCGAGCTTCATCAAAATCTATATAGCGGTGATTGACGAATTGGACAAGCCTGTCTAAATTTGTGGACACAATAAAGGGAAATCCGCTCCCGAGAGAGACGAGTGAATTCGCTCTTGAGACGAATGAATTCGCTCTTGAGACGAACAAGTTCGCTCTTGGATGTCGGATTTCCGCGGGATGGAACGTCCTTGGGTAGACGCCGGACCTCGGCGGCAACCAGATCCGAAAGAAGCCCTATCATGAGTCCCAAATTCCTCCGCATCGCGGTCGTGCTCGGCTTGTTGTCCGCAATCGGACCGTTCGCCATCGATATGTATCTTCCCGCGCTGCCCTCGATCGGTGAGGATCTCAAGGCCGGCACCGCTGCCGTGCAGATGAGCCTCTTGATCTTCTTCCTGTCGATGGGTTTCGGCCAGATCGTCGTCGGACCAATCTCCGACATGGTCGGACGCAAGCTGCCGCTCTATGCCGGCCTTGCACTGTTCATGGT
>NZ_RZSC01000065.1:0-16740 GCF_003998155.1 Mesorhizobium sp. M1E.F.Ca.ET.063.01.1.1 | reverse complement strand
CTCGAGACCCTGCAGCAATTGGAAGGCGTTGAACGGGCTGATCGCGGCGCCGACGTCTCGCAGCAAAACCGTGCGGATGCGCAGCACGTAAGCCACCGGTCCGAGCGGCTTGGCCGCCTCCACCCAGACTTTGCCATGATAACTCGGATCGGGCTGATTGAGCGTCGGGAAACGCTCGGCATGCTCTTCCCAGGGAAAATTGCCGCCATCGATGACGATGCCGCCGATCGAGGTGCCATGGCCGCCGATATACTTCGTCGCCGAATAGACCACGACCGCGGCGCCATGGTCGAACGGCCGGATGGTGAGCGGCGCGGCGGTGTTGTCGACGATCAGCGGCACTCCGAGCGAGCGGCCGATATCGGCGACCTCCTTGATCGGGAAGACCTGGAGCTTGGGGTTGGGCAACGATTCCGCGTAGTAGGCGCGGGTGCGCGCGTCGGTGGCGCGCCGGAAATTCTCAGGATCGGCCGGATCGACGAAGCGGACTTCGACGCCGAGATGCTTGAGCGTCGCGGCGAACAGCGCCCATGTGCCGCCATAGAGGTCGGTCGAGGAAACGATGTTGTCGCCGGCGCCGGCGAGGTTCAGCACCGAATAGGCCGAAGCCGCCTGGCCGGAGGAGAGCAGAAGCGCCGCAGCGCCTCCTTCCAGCGCCGCGATGCGGGTTTCCAGCGCGTCCTGCGTCGGATTGGATACGCGGGTGTAAATGTGCCCGATCTCGTCCAGCGCGAAGAGACGGTCGGCATGGGACGTGTCCTGGAATTGATAGGACGTCGTCTGATAGATCGGCACCGCGACGGCGCCGCTTGCGGGGTCGGCGCGCCAGTTGCCGCCGTGCAGGGCAAGGGTCTCAGGGGATAGATTTTCCAACGTCATGTGACTTCCTCCTGTCTGGTTCCAGCGGTCAGGCAAAGGGTGCGACTTCGGCCCGGGCTTGGGCGGCGAGCAGGTCGGCATGGTGGCGCCGCGCCACGTCGGGATGCGAGCGCAGCCGGCTTTTCAGCGCGTTCTGTCCGGAGTTGCGATAGAGCGGATTCTGCGGATCGCGGGTGACGCCATTCGCCTGCACCTTCAAATGCGGGGAGAGTTCCAGAAGCGGAATCTCCGCATCGAACGGCGCGCCCAGGAAGAAGGCGACGGACAGCCGGTCCGTGCCGGCCGGCGGCGTCACCACCCGGTGCACAGTCGCCTTGAGGTAGCCATCGGTCGCCATCTCGAGGAGCTCGCCGATATTGACCACGAGAGTTCCCGCGCGCGGCTCCGCGTCGATCCAACTGCCGTCCGCGTCCTCGACCTGCAGTCCCTTCTGCCGCTCCTGGAGAAGAAGCGTCAGGAAACCGCTATCCTTATGCGCGCCGACGCCCTGTTCGCTCTCCGTGGAATCGCGCCCTGGGTAACGAATGATCTTGATGAGATGGTTTGGCGTGCCGGCGTAGATGGTCTCAAAGGCGTCCTCATCCTGTTCGAGGATGACGGCGAATGCTTGTAGCAAGCGGGTCGAAAGTTCTGTCAGGCGCTCCTGCCATTCAAGCAGCAACGGCTTCAATTCCGGCAGTGCGCTCGGCCACTGGTTCGGCCCCTGAAGTCGCCGCCATGCTGGCTGTCCCGGATCGCGGGTTAGCGCTGGCGCTTCCGAGCCGATGTCGACCTGCTCACGCCAGTCCCTCTGCCCCCTCGTCAGTTCCTGGCCGACTCGGTTGTAACCGCGGAAATGCGGCGAGTTGACCATTTCGATCTCGAGCTTGTCTTCGTCCGGCAAAGCAAAGAAGCGGCGCGAGGCGCCTAGCACGTCATCGATCAACGACTGCGGAATTCCGTGGCCGGAGAGGTAGAAGAACCCGACATCCCGTGCGGCGCGCCGCAGCTCTTCGAGAAATCGCCTGCGGGAGTCCGGCTCCGCTTCGTAACCGGAAAAATCCAGCACTGGAATTGCGTCTGCGGACTTACTCATTTTCATCCTCTTTCTCTGAGGAGGAAAGCGTTGCACCGCCAACATGGGAAACAAAGAAAATGCCGACCTTTTCAGATAGGACCGGAAGAATTCGCGTATCGCGGACGCAACCGCGGAGGCGAATTTTTGTTAATTCTATAAAACTTGTAGACTTTAACCCTGATCGCACGCAATATCACAATGAGGTGTGGGGCAGCCGCTTCGAGGAGGAGACCTTATGACCACACGCCAATTGCCCGCGCTGCACGAAGGGCACGCACCCGTCATGCTGCATGGAGCGTTCGACGAGGCGTTGGAGGCCTACCAGGGCTGGGCGCCAGGCACCGAGGAGCCCCAGGTGAGTTTCGAGGGACGGATGGTGCCGATCAGTTCTGTCTTCGGCAGAATGCGTACCTGCACGGACATCCTTCCCTGGCGCATCGAGGGCGATGTCTCGGCACTTCTGGGCTACCCGGCAATCGGGAACGGCGAGGGCCCATCTACCTATGCTGATGCAGCTCGTCTGCTCCGCGCGCTCTGCGTAGAGCGGCTGCGCAATGCGATGCAATAGCAGCGATTGGTATGCACGGTCGTGTCCAGGCATTTTGAATGCCGGGCACGGCTCTGCGCCGATCGACTGACTTGAAACCGAGGCTAATCTCGATTGTTCTCGAAGGCGCCGATGCCTTGGGCAATCAGATTGGTGGCCATCACCAGCGAGACGATTGCCGCCGAATTGAAGACAACCACCCACCATTTGCCGCCGGTGAGGAAGCCATAGCCTTCAGCCACAGCGAGGCCCCAATCGGCGGAGGGCGGCTGAATGCCAAGGCCCAGAAAACTAAGCGTCGCGATCGAGAAGAAGGCGTAGCCCAGACGGGTGACGAGCTCGATGAGGATCGTCTCCCTGATGTTGGGCAGGATCTCCAGAACCATGATGGCGAAAGCGCTTTCGCCACCGAGACGCGCGGCGCTGACATAGTCGCGCTCGCGCTGGCCGCGCACCGCGGCGCGCACGGTCCTCGCCACCAGCGGCGTGTAGGCGACGGCGATAACCAGGATGACCGTGAGGTTCGAGGGCCCAAGCGCCACCAGCGTCATTGTGACGAGCACGATGAAGGGAAATGCCATCAGCGTATCGAGCAGCCTCGCGCCAATGGCATCGACCAGGCCATCGAAATAGCCAAGCAACAGGCCGATGACGGTGCCGCCGGCGACTCCGCCAAGTGTCGCCAGCGGTGCGACCAGCAGGATATCGCGCGACCCGACGACAATGCGGGAGAACACATCGCGGCCAAGCTGGTCGGTCCCGAACCAGTGTGCGGCGTCGGGCGGCGCCAGCATGGCGAGAAAATCCTCGGCGTAGGGATCGTAGGGAACCACCCGATCGCCGAACAGAGCACAGGCGATCCAAAACAGAAGAATGAGCGAGCCGATGACCACGGATGGAGCGAGGCCGCGAAGCGCGCTGCCAACCTCGCCTTTTATCCGCGAGACCAGCGGCACATGGCGAGGCGCCGGGAACTCCAGCAGATCCATCATGGCGACGCCCGCCGGCGTTGCCGCGGATCGAGCAGCGCCTGCACCAGATCGCCCGCCGCCGCGGAGAGCACGAAGATCGTCGCCATGACGAGGACGCCGGCCTCGAGCATGGGGAAATCGCGCGCCTTGGCGGCACTCAGCACCAGATTGCCAAGGCCCTGGATGCCGAACAGGGTTTCGATCACAACCAACCCGCCAAGCATGTAGCCGCTCTGCGTGGCAAGCACCGCAATCGTCGGCGTCAGCGCATTGGGCAGCACGTGCTTGGAAATGACCTGCCAGCGATCGAGCCCTTTCAGGGTGGCGGTGCGCGTATAGTCCGCGGCCAGGGCCTCGATCACGCCTGCCCGCGTCATGCGCGCCAGATAGCCCGCGAGGTTCAGCGCCAGCGGCAGCGCCGGCAGGATGAGATAATAGCCGCTCGTCCAGAAGCCCGCCCCGTCCGGAGCGGCGCCGGTGATCGGGAACCAGTTCAGCCACAGGCCGAGGACCAGGAGCAGGAGCAGCCCTGAGACGAAATCCGGGACGATGCCGAAGGACACGCCCGCCAGAACGATCAACCGGTCGATCCAGCGGCCCAGGTTGAGGCCGGCGACGATGCCCGCGCCGACGCCCAGCGGCACAAGAAACAGCAGGATAATCCCGGCAAGCGCTGCCGAGCGCCCAAGGCTCTGCAGCACGAAGGGCGCGACCGGCGCGCGCATCGACAGCGACGTGCCGAAGTCGCCGCCGAGCGCATGGCTGAACCAGCGCCAGTATTGGACGAGCATCGGCTGGTCGGCGCCGAGCTCTCTGTTCAGCGCCGCGACGGCCTGCGCGTCGGCGAAGGGACCGAGCATGACGCGCGCGACATCGCCGGGCAGGACCTGCCCGGCGAGGAAGACCAGCGCGCTGACCAGCCACAGGGTGAGGAGCAGGGAGGCCACGCGCGCCGACAAGGTGCGGCCGGTCAGCATCCGGCGCTCCAGCTGGTTTGACGTCTCCGCATCATGCCTGGACGAAGGAAACGCGGTCGAGCAGCAGATGCGAGATCGCCGTGAAGCGGACGCCCTCGACCTTGGTGCTGGTTATGCGGCTGTATTGCGAGAAGTAGCTGATGATCTCCGGCGTCTCGTCGAGCAGCAAGGTCTGGATCTTGCCGGCCGCGACGCGTTGCGCCTGAAGGTCGCGGGCCTTGCCGTAGTCGACCAGCAATGCGTCATAGTCCGGATTCTTGAAATGCGCGGCGTTCCACGCTCCGGTGCTCTTCAGCGTCGCGTTGAGGAAGATGTCGGGCGTGCCGCGATGGCCGAAATCGGTGATGCCGAGGTTCGAATCGAGCCAGGGCGAGCTGCCGAACGTCGCCGATCCGTAATAGGCATCCTGCGGCAGGACATTGAGCTTGATGTCGATGCCGGCCTTCTTGGCGAAGTTCTGGATGATCACGGCGTAGTCGGGAATGTCGTAGGCGCGTTCGGTGGTCAGCGTCACCTCGAAGCCATTGGGTACGCCCGCCTCGGCCAGCAGTCGTTTGGCCTCGGCGATGTCCTGCTTGCGCTGCGGCACCGAGGGATCGGCCGAGGGAAAGATCGGCGCGAACGGGGTGTCGTTGCCGGCGATGGCGCGCCCCTTCAGCAGGCCCTTCACGATAGCCTCACGGTCGAGGGTGAGCGCCAGCGCGCGGCGGACGCGTTTGTCAGTGAACGGCGCCTGGTCGGTCCTCAGATGCACGGCGTTATGCGAGCTCGCCTGCACGCTGAGCAGCTTGAAGTTGGGATTGCCTTCGATCGCCAGTTCGAGGCGCGTGGTGCTCGGGATGACATCGAGCTGGCCGGCCTGCAGCGCCACCACCTGCGCCTGCTCGTCGTCGAAGAATTTGATCTCGACCCGGTCGGGCAGCGCCTTCTCGCCCCAGTAGTCGGGATTGCGCACGAAGCTGGCGCCTTGCTTGGGACGGAAGGATTCGAGCTTGAACGGACCCGTGCCGTTGAAGGTCTTCTCGAAATCGCCGGCATAGTCGGCCGGCAGGATCACGGCATTGTAGACGTCAGAGGAGACATAGAACGGAAAATTGCTGTTCGACTGGTCGAGATCAAACGCGACCGTCTCGTCGTCGACGATCTTGGCGCCGCCTTTGGACAGGATGCCCTTGTAGGCCGACAGCGCCGAGGAGCCGCTGTTCGGATCGACCAAGCGCTCGAAGCTCGCAACGACGTCCTTGGCGGTGACGGTGCGGCCATCATGGAATTTCACGCCCGGCCGCAGCTTGAACGTCCAGCGCTTTGCCGTCTCATCGGCTTCCCAGGACAGGGCCAGTTTCGGCTGCAGCCCGTCCTTGGGATCGTCGAGGATCAGATATTCGCCGACCTGGCTGAGAACACCGATGCTGGCCGGATCGGTAACGGTGACCGGATCGATGGCCTTGGTCGGCTGGCCGAGCCCGACGCGAACCGTACCGCCGGCGGTGGCAGCGCGCGCCGCGCCGGAAAAGCCGAGGCCCTGCGAGGCGGCGAAGCCGGTCAGGCCGATCAGGGCCGCGTATTTCAGGAGATCGCGGCGTTTCAGGTAGCCGGCGACATATTCGTCAACAGCGACATTCCAGATGTCGCCGGACAGGTTGCGGAGTGAGCCGATGTCGTTGCGCTTGGTCATTTTGTGCCTCTTCTTGAAACTCGATTCGATGAAACTGGTTGGAATGGCTGGAGGAGCCTGACTCAGACCGGCTGGCCGTCGAGCTCGATGCGGTCCACCGCTTGCGGATAGAAGGCGATCAGCCCCTTGATCTTCGGCATCTCGGCGATCGGGTCGCGGTAGCTCCAGGCGATGTCCTCGCGCAGCGAGCCGTCCTTGCGCACGCCTGACCAATAAGAAGCGATGCCCTTGTAAGGACATCGCGTCGTCGAGTTCGATGGCCTCAGGCGATCGAGCCGGACATCTTCCGGATTGAGATAGAAGCGTGTCGGCAGATGCGTCTCGAACAGCAGCACCGGACGCTGGCTGTCGGCGATCAGCTCGCCGTCGAACCAGATGCGCACCTGGCTCGCGCTCTGCAGCACGTCGATGCGGGCATAGGGATCGCGGGCATGGACGAAGACCTCTTCCTCCTCCTCGAACCACTGGTCGACGAGGTTCCAGGTGAAGGCGATGCGGCCGGCGAGCGGCGCAAGGTTCTCGTCGGGCGGTGCGGTGAACGACCAGGCGGCATCGGCGGCGCGCCTGTCGCCCGTGTCGATATCCCAGTATTTTGTTTCGCCGCCGACGGCATGCTGCTGGCCATGCTTCGACGGTCTCAGCACGGATTGGTCGACCGCCGAGAGCGGGAAGAAATAGATCGGCAGGAAATGATTGGAGCGCAGCACCAGCACGTTGCGGCTGTCGGCGATGACGCGGCCGGCGAACTTGACGCGGACGCGCTTGGGGCTGTGCAGGACATTGATCAGCTGCGGCGCGGTCGCCTCCCGCGGCTGCAGTCTTGGAGCGGCGGTCATGACGACTCTCCCTCAGGATACGGCGCGCACGTTGGCGCGCTGCTCGGCAAAGCGGTTGGCGGGGCGGGCAAGCCCGAAGCGGTCGCGCAGCGTTCCGGGCGCGTATTCGGTCGGGAAGACGCCTCGGCGCTGCAACTCGGGCACGACCTGTTCGGCGAAGTTCACCCAGTCCTCGGGCAGCAACGGGAACATCAGGTTGAAGCCGTCGGCGGCGCCGGTCTCGAACCAGTCCTGCAGCTGGTCGGCGATCTGCTTCGGCGTGCCGGCGACAGTCGGCACCGAGCCGCTGTTGGCGAGTTTTCGCGCGATCTCACGCAGGGTCAGGTTCTGCGAGGCCCAGTGCTTGACGCGGTTGAGCGAGGTGCGGCCGCCGTTGAAGGTGCTTTCGTCGGGAAGCTGCGGCAGCGGGCCGTCCGCCGGATAGGCCGACAAGTCGATGCCGCTCCAGCTCGACAGGAGATCGATGCCGACGCGATCGGGGAGCAGCGTCTGCAGGTAATCCTGCCTGTCGCGCGCCTCGGCCTCGGAAGCGGCGACGATCGGCAGGATACCCGGCAGGATCTTGAAGCTCTCCGGTCGCCTGCCGTGACGCGCCAGCCGCTCGTTGATATCCTCACGATACTTGATGCCGTCTTGCCTGGTACTGTAGATGGCGAAATGAGCGTCGGCATGAGCGGCGGCGAAATTCTTGCCGTCCTCGGACGAGCCGGCCTGGACGATCAGCGGATGACCCTGCGGCGGCCGTGGGACATTGAGGGGCCCGCGCACCTTGAAATGCGTGCCGCGGTGGTCGAGCACATGGACCTTGTCCGGATCGGCGAAATAGCCGCTGTCCTTGTCGAAAAGCAGGGCCTCGTCTTCCCAGCTGTCCCACAGCCCCTTGACGATATCGAGGAACTCGGCGGCGCGCTGGTAGCGGAAGGCATGCTCGATATTGCCGTCGCGGCCGAAATTGCGTGCTTCCTCGTCCATGGCCGAAGTGACGACGTTCCAGGAGGCCCTGCCCTGGCTGATGTGGTCGAGCGAGGCGAACAGACGCGCTACATTGTAGGGCTCGCTGTAGGAACTCGACGCGGTGGTGATCAGCCCGATATGCTTCGTCACGCCGGCCAGCGCCGACAACAGCGTCAGCGGCTCGAGGCGGGCGTTGGCGTAGTGGGCGACGCCGCTCTTCACCGAATCCCAGATCGACACGTGGTCGGCAACGAAGATGGTGTCGATCCTAGCGCGCTCAGCGGCCAGGACCAGCTCGCGATAATAGTCGAAGCCGAGTACTTCGCGGCCAGGCGCGCGCGGATGCCGCCACGACATGCGGTGATCGCCCTGCGGGTTGAAGAAGAATGCGCTGAGGATCATGTGATTTCGCGCCATGCCGGCCTCCTTGCAAATCCGCGCGAGAGACCCTGGCGACGCATCGACCAGCGCAATCAGAATCTCTCGATCAAGTGAAAGGCTAGATTGCGCTGCGCATTAATTCGAGTAATTTTATAGAGATTATGTACTAAATAAGCGGAAGCGATTGCCCTTGATTAGGGCACCGAAAGAAAGTGGTTTCGAGGTCTTGATGTCCCCATCAGTGCTGAATGTGGAAAAACTTTCGATCGCTTATGGCGGGAAAAGAGGATGGCAATCCGCCGTCGACGGTGTGTCGCTCGCAATCGGTCAAGGCGAAGCACTGGGGCTTGTCGGCGAGTCAGGCTCGGGGAAGAGTTCCGTAGCCCTCGCCATACTGCGCTACCTGCCGGGGAATGCCCGGCTGGCGGCCTCGGCGCTGGAGTTCCTGGGTCGCGAAATGCGCGGCCTCTCCGGCGAGGATTTGCGCGGACTGAGGGGCGATCGCATAGCGGCCGTCTACCAGCATCCGGGCGCCGCGCTCAATCCGGCGATGACGATCGGGCGACAGATCGGCGAGACGATCATGCGCCATCGGCCGGTCCGATACGAAGAAGCGCGCTGGCGTTCGACCGAATTGCTCAGGCGTGTGCGGGTGAGCAACCCCGAGCGGGTGCTCGACCTCTATCCGCACGAGTTGTCCGGCGGCATGCAGCAGCGCGCCAACATCGCCATCGCCATCGCGCTCGACCCGGCGCTGCTGGTGCTGGACGAGCCGACGACGGCGCTCGATGCCAGCGTGCAGTCGGAGGTCATCGCCATCCTCGACGATCTGCGCCGGGAGCACAAAACCAGCATTCTTCTGATCAGCCACGACATCAACCTGATACGCCGCTCCTGCGACCGGGTGGCGGTCATGCAATCGGGAACGGTGGTCGAGACCGGTGCTGCCGGCAATGTCTTCGACAACCCTGCCCATGCTTATACCAAGGCGCTGATCGCCTCGATCCCGGCGCTCAATCTCACCAAGCGTGACGGTCGGCTGGCCGAGACCAGCACAACCGTTCGCGATCGCCCTGAGGCGGGAGCCGCACGGACAGATCAAAGGGACAGACAGGTCGCCATCGCCTGCAAGGGCGTCAGCCATTCCTTCGGTTCGCAGGCCGTGCTGCACAATGTCGATCTCAGCATCGGCCAGGGCGAAACTTTTGGCCTGATCGGCGAATCCGGCTCCGGCAAATCGACGCTGGCACGGATCGTCACCGGCCTGCAGGTACCCAGCGAAGGATCGGTCGAGCTGTTCGGCAGAAAGGTCGCGCCGCGCGCCGAGAGACGGGCGCGGAGCGAGCGGCGCGACGTGCAGATGGTCTTCCAGTCGCCGGACCGCACGCTCAATCCGCGCCACCGGATCGGGCGGATTATCAGCCGACCGCTGCGGCGGCTTGCCGGACTTGGCCGGAGCCGGGCGCGCGAACGCGTCGCCGACCTGCTGCGTTCCGTCCGGCTGGCGGAAACGACCGCCGAACAGAAGCCACGCTCGCTCTCCGGCGGCCAGCGGCAAAGGGCGGCGATCGCGCGCGCCTTCGCCGGCGCGCCGAAAGTGGTGGTGCTGGACGAGCCGACCTCGGCGCTCGACGTCTCGGTGCAGGCGACGGTGCTCAACCTGCTCAACGACCTGCAGCGCGACAAGGACACGACCTATCTGTTCATCAGCCACGACCTCAAGGTGGTGCGCTACATGGCCGACCGGATCGGCGTGCTCTATCGCGGCCGGCTGGTCGAGACCGGCTCATCCGAGCAGGTCTTTCGCGGGCCTAATCATCCCTACACAAGCCTGCTTCTGGCCGCGTCTTCGGAAGACCAAGCGTCGGTCGTGTCCACCCTGGTCGAAGCCGCATCAGGGCCCAAAGGGTGCTGCTTCGCCGACCGCTGTCCCTTGGTGGAGGAAGCGTGCCGAACAGCGGAACCGCCAATTAAGGAGCTTGGACCGGGTCACACCATTGCCTGCTATAAGCTGTAGGGCTGGTTGTTCCGCAACGGAGTAGTGCTGGCCTTCTGAGACTTCGACCATCCGCGCCCTGGCCGGTCCTTTTGCACGCGATAGTCCGCGATAGATGCTGAAGATTTCTGCTTTGAAAATCAGTTGCTTAGAGCGGGTTAGCGATAATTAGCGATAGTCCGCGAAGGACCCCAAATCATTCCACTCTTGTATCCTAGCAACGTAAAGTATTGATTTCAAAAAGGAATAATTTTTCAACTTTTTTGAGACCGTCAAAAAGACCGTCAAAAACTTAAGCTTTTGAAAAATAAGGATTTATGCTTCAAAAATTCTCAAATTCACCTTTATGTGTCAATTATATACGACGATCGCGAAGAGTAAAGCGAAAATGGCCGAGAAATACACTTCGGAGCAGGCCTTGACAGGTCATCACCGGCCAGGTGCCTGTAGCGGCAGTTCCGGAATATTGTGTTGCGCGTCAAGCGAGTTGGCGCTCGGAGTTGGTTGCACCAATCATGGACCTGCAAGACACGACCTCCGGCACACCGTCCTGTCAAAAGCGCGGATCTGAGCTGACCGAAGCCCTGAATGCCAGCGCGGGACGCGGCGTTCTTTCACCCAGATTGCGTGATCTCATGAAACTGGAGTGCCGATATGAGGCAGGTCACGCCTTTCGGGACACGCGCCGCGACCTCGGCCAGGGACGCGCGATGTCGACGTCAGCGCCTGCGCGTTCATAGAGTCCACGCGAGGGGCGTTGTAGGACGCCCTCATTGACCAGGCGTGCAAGCGTGGCGAATTGATCCCTCGGCGCTTCAGGTCCGACAGGCGCATGATACCCTGCCGCTCGATCAGCTGCACGGCAAGGTCGCGCTGAGAGATTTCAACGGATTCGGTCGTGTATCAAATCGTCAGCAATTGCAGGTAACTTCCGACGTTTTATTACACGAATCCCAAAGCCCAGCTTGCAAGCAACTTGTCCCTGCCCCGTTTCCATCATTCACGGCCAGGCAGGTCCGTTCCTGCCCGCAGACACTCCATATAGGCCCGGTAGGCAAAGCTGCGATCACGCTTTTTGCCGGTCGTTTCCACGAGAATGCCGGCCTCGACGAGCACTTCGATTGCGCGAGTTGCCGTCGGCTTGCTGGCATCGATCAGCCTCATGGTGGAGGCCACCGTCACTATTGGATGTCGCGGAAGCTGCTCGAACAGCCTCAATGCCGAGACGGAAGCGGACTCTGCGCCCAACAATCGAGTCCGGTCTGCGCTGACCAGATTGAACAACTCGCGCGCCGACGCCACGGCTTCATCGGCAATCGTGGCAACCCCATCCAGAAAGAAGTCGGTCCAGCCTTCCCAGTCACCCTCCAGTCGCACGCGGTTGAGTCGTCGATAATACTCTTCGCGGTGACGCTTGAAGAACAGGCTGAGATAGAGAAGCGGAGCTTTCAGCAACTGCCAATGCTCCAGCAACAACGCAATCAGCAGTCGTCCGATCCGGCCGTTGCCGTCGAGATAGGGATGGATGGTTTCAAATTGCACATGCAGCAGGCCCGTGCGCACGAGCGCCGGCAGCTTTTCGTTGGCGTGTATATATTTTTCAAACGCGCCAAGCAGTTCAGGAAGTTTGTCGGGCGCGGGCGGCACATAGGCCGCATTCCCTGGCCGGCTTCCCCCAATCCAGTTCTGGCTGCGGCTAACCTCCCCTGGCTGCTTGTTCGAGCCCCGCACACCGCGCATCAGTCGCTTGTGCGCTTCGTTCAGAAGTCGCATCGAAAGAGGAAGGCCACGTTTCGCTGTGAGTTGGCCGCGCGCATAGGCCAGAGCGTCGAGATAGTTCGTGACCTCCTCGATGTCCGCACTGGCTACGGGATGTTCCTCCGCCTCAAAAGCGAGAAGGTCGACAAGCGATGCCTGGGTGCCTTCGATCTGTGACGAAATCACCGCTTCCTTGCGCACGAAGGCGTAGATGAACCAATCGAGGGACGGCACCATCTCACCTGCGAGGTCGAGCCGAACGAGCGCCTGCTCGGCTTCGCGCAGGCGATGTTCGAGCTCGTCATTGATAGCCAGCGCCGGACGCGCGGGCGGCAGGTCTAAGGGGACAAAGGCATCTACCTTCTCCCCGCCGACAATCACGCTTTCATATCGACCGGTCTTACGCGTTGGCATCACGCACCCATGCGTCAAGAGATGATCCTGGAGCGCAAGGCACGGCAATGTTCCCCGACCCCTTCACTAGGTACGAATTCTTTACTAACCAAGAGCGTTAGTCAAGAAATCGTTCCTAGAGAAACCCACCGGAAACGAACCGAGCGCGGTTTTCCATCGAACCGCCATACTGGTCCATGCGCTGATTGGCATTCGGCGCAAGGATCTGGTGCACCAGATACCCGTTCGCCCCGTGGACTTCCACGCCGTCGGCGCCTGCTTCGTCGGCGCGCTTGGCCGCATGGGCAAAATCAGCCACGGTCTGCTTGACCTCAGCAGTCGTCAGCTCACGCGGTTCGGGGATGGGCTGCATGCCGGTCATCGTGAACATATTGACGCCCGGCGCGATTGCCGAAGGCGCGACCGGCTGGCAATGATGCGGGGTGTTATCGGGGTGAGAGATCGCCCCACATAAGCGGCCGCCGGCATCGTGGACCGCATCCGCGACCATGCGCCAGCCAGCGACATGCGCGTCGCACATCGCTTGCCGCCGCTCGGCAATGATGAGGATTTCTCTACCCTCTTGCATCGCTGCGGCAGCCGTTCGGGCGGAATTTCATCGACATTTTCGCGACGGTTACCGATCCCGTCGAACTCGGCCCGGCGGCTGTCGAAGCGCAAGCCCAAGCATAAGGAGCCGAGTCCGATGGCTTCGACCGCTATTCTAAAGACTGGAGAATGATGTCGATCGCTTCAAGCAATGAGTAGCAGTAAGAGATTCGCTCCGGAGCCTGTCGCGCGAATTCCGCAAAATATTCCGCCGCGCGCATTACTGCCAATTCAGCGCCGATGGATTCCTCCAACCGCTGCTTCCACATCATCACATCTCCAGGTGGAATATCGCCCATTTTGGATGGCCACGCGTCAACGCTGGATCCGCCATCCTCGTCGGTGCGCAGACAAAGCATCGACTCTTTATTGACCAATGTAAACGTGACGGGGACATGTGGCGCAGTAGAGCAATAATCTCGCTCACGCTTGAAAGTCTCTATATTCGCCTTGAGGCGCGAACGAGCCATCTTGGGATCAATGAACCTCTCCAGAAGCATTAGCGCGTCTCGACGCACGGCTGAAATCTGGTTCGGCTTGCTTTTGTCAAATAGTTCGTCGGAATATTTCGACACCTTCGACGCGACCCTGGATGCTGACGATGAGGCATCGTTGTGCTGTGCCCATCACGAGTTCAACGCCAGTAGACGTCAAGTTCCCCGAGCTTGGCCGGATCGCTTATCTGGGCGTTCGATCTTTGTGCGATGAGACCAGCCAGGGTCTCCGCGGCAGCCAGCACCGGAGTGATGCTCTGAAAGTACAAGCGCTTGGGCAGTGGCACCAATATGCTGGCGCGAGCCAGGGCGGCGACCGGTGAGAGGCGATCATCGGTGATGGCGACGATAGCCAGACCGCGGCATGCAGCCTTGCGCGCAACCTCGACGGTCAAGCGCGCATGAGGCGCGATGCTGATCAGGAGCAGAGCGTCACCCGGACCGGAGTTCCATAGCGCGTCCATGCCCGTGCCATCTGTGTCATGCAGTAGGACGGCGGGCTTGTGGAAATGCGACAGCGCATAGGTGAACTGATGCGCGACCGCATATTGCGAGCGCAGCCCAAAGCAAAATATCCTTGGCGCACGAGCGAGGATTTGCGCGGCATTCACAAGCTGCTGTGGAAACTCCCGGCCCTCGGCCAAGCCATATGTTTGGCCCACAAAAGTGGCGACGACATCGTCGGAATCGACATGAATGTCCACATCCGGGAGCGCGCCAACCGGCGGCCGTACGCTGTTGGCGGTGAAAATGGCACGATATCGCGATCGGATTTCCTCATAGCCGTCAAAGCCGATCCAATGCGCCAGCCGCATCATGGTCGTATGACCGACCGCTGCCTTGCGCGCCAGTTCACGCATCGAGCAGAATGCGACGTCCGCCGGATGATCGAGCATGTACTTCGCCGCCAGCTTAAGCTGTTGCGACATCTCCTCGAATTGGTCGAGAAGCAGCTGCTCTACATCGTAGGGTGCTCCTGCCACGGAACTTGATGGCACGAGGATTTTGTCCTTCGTCGCAAGCCGTTGGATCATATCTCATCCCTTGTTGCTCTATTGAGAACCCCACGAAAGAGCTGCCCGCGATGCTTCTCGCCGAAAGCGAAAGCCGCACTTCGCTTCACTCGGTTTCAGTCAGTGACAAACTTGAGCTTGCTGGGATCGAGAAGCAGTCCGACCGAGCGCGATTCCATGTTGCGGATGGGAGCCTGATACTCGGTGTGGTAGAGCAGGCCGATCGGCGAGTTGATCCGGTAGAGAACCCTGTCGCCCAAAAAAGCGCAGGATTCGATTTCTCCGACCAAGCCGTCATGGGCTTCTGCTTGAGTCAAATGAAGCGCCTCCGGGCGAACCACCAGCTTTGCCGGCCCGGCCAGGACCGCCGCATCCGAAACTGCTATCTCGGAGCCTGCAATCATCGCGACCCATTTCCCGTCCCTGGATTGGCGCGCTTCGCACTCTAGTAGGTTGGCTTCTCCGATAAAGCTCGCGATGAAGGAAGACCGGGGGTGTTCGTAGAGCCCGGCCGCTGTTCCCTGCTGCGCGACGCGACCCGATTGCATCACGACCATCGAGTCGGAAACCGCCATGGCCTCCTCCTGGTCGTGGGTAACGTAGACCGTCGTGACGCCCAAGCGCTGCTGCAGGGAACGTATCTCGTCGCGAACCAGGCGTCGGAGCTTTGCATCGAGGTTCGACAAGGGCTCGTCCAGCAATAGAACCTCCGGTTCCAGAACGACGGCACGGGCCACTGCGACTCGTTGCTGTTGCCCGCCGGACAGTTCGCTGGGTAGCCGAGCGCCGTAGCCGGCGAGGCCGACCATTTCCAACGCCTGCTCAGCCTTTAACCTTGCTTCAGTCTTCCGTATCCCCGACATCAGCAGGCCATAGGAGACGTTCCCGATCACGCTCATATGGGGAAACAAGGCGTAGGACTGGAAAACCATGGCGACGTTGCGATACGTCGCGGGCAGCATCGATACGTCACGGCCGCCGATCACGATTCGGCCGTGTGTCGGCAGTTCCAGCCCTGCGATCATGCGCAATGTGGTTGTTTTTCCGCAGCCGCTCGGTCCGAGCAGGGTGACCAGCGATCCCGGTTCGATATCAAAGCTGACATCGTCCACGGCGCACACACCCCCATAGACTTTGGACACGGCCTCGAACACCACGCGACCATACTCGGCAAACACTTTGTTTGCAGCCGCTCTCGGAGTTTGCAGCATGAAACAGTCCTCCTTTCATGACCCCGTCGATGAGCGCCAGACGGTGTTATGCAACATATGTTGCCGCCGCATGACGCCCGTTGTCTTGTCCAGCGCTCATGACCGAACCGGAGCTGTCGCTATTTTGGCCAGGCGTTCGTGCCGCCGCAGGCGGCGGGTTCCGAAAGCGAGCTGAACGGCGATAACGACCGCAAGCATGACGGCGATGAGAACATCGGCGTAGGCAATCGCCACGCCATAGTTTCCATTCTCGACGAGACCGACGATGTAGGCTGTCGCCATGTTGTGGTCGGCGCTTACCAGGAAAATGATAGCGCTCACCGAGGTGATTGCGCGGATGAAGGAATAGGCGATGGCCGCCACAATGGCGGGACGCAGCAGCGGCAGCACGATATTGCGCAGCGTCTGCGAACTGTCGGCGCCAAGCGTCAGCGAAGCTTCGTCCAGGCTGTGATCGATCTGCTTCATCGCAGCGATGCCGCCGCGAACACCGACCGGCATGTTACGGAACACGAAGCAGAGGACGAGGATGACGCCGGTGCCGGTAAGTTCGATCGGCGGGACGTTGAAAGCCAGGATGTAACTCAAGCCAACCACAGTGCCGGGAACGGCAAAGCTTAGCATCGTCGCAAACTCGAAGGCGCTTTTTCCGACGAATTGCTGGCGAACCAGAAGCCAAGCCGTCAACAGTCCGAGGGCGGCTGTCAAAGGCGCTGCCACCAGCGAAATGCTGAGGGTTGTCGCCAGCGAGCCCCACGCCGAGCCGCTCCAGATCAGCTTGCCATCTGACCAGCCAAGACCGAAAGCTTCGCGGTAGTGATCGAGCGTGAATGCGTGGTCGAGACCCCACACTTTCACAAAGCTCCCGTAGACGATCATGCCGTAGACGACCACCGTCAGCGCAAGCCAGGGAAGCGTGAGGCAATGGACGACCAAGGCATGGGTGCTGGACAATGGCGTGTGTGCGCCATTGTCGCCCTTGCCTGTAA
>NZ_RZSC01000659.1:0-3297 GCF_003998155.1 Mesorhizobium sp. M1E.F.Ca.ET.063.01.1.1 | reverse complement strand
GATCATGAGAGCCTCAGGGCAACGATCCGCGCGGCGCGGTTGGCGACCCTGGTCACGGCGACGGCGGAAGGGCCGCTGGCGACGCCATTGCCGCTTTTCCTCGACGAGGACGAGGGCGAGCATGGCGTGATCTATGGCCATGTCGCGAAGGCAAATCCGCACTGGCGTGTCCCGCCGCTGGGCGATGGCCTGGCGATATTCATGGGGCCGGACGCTTACGTGACGCCGTCCTGGTACCAGACCAAGCAGGAAACCGGAAAGGTCGTGCCGACCTGGAACTATGTCGCCGTCCATGCCCATGGGCCGGTCGAATTCTTCGAGGATGCCGACAGGCTGCTCGACGTCGTCACGCGTCTGACCAGTCTCCACGAAAGTGGGCGCGCCTCGCCCTGGGCCGTATCGGACGCGCCGCCGGATTTCATCCAGGCGCAACTGAGAGGCATTGTCGGTCTGCGCATGCCGATCGCGAAGCTCGAAGGCAAGCGCAAGATGAGCCAGAACCGCAACACGGCCGATCGAGCCGGTGTCGTGTCCGGCCTTTCAGCGAGCGACCGGCTTTCGGACCGTGCGGTCGCGCCGCTCATCCCGTCGTGAGACATAGTCCCGTTCGCTTCAAGCCGAGTTCATCATGCCGGATCTGACCCAGTTCGCCTTGTACTTCGCCGCAGCGTTCCTGCTTGCCATCACGCCCGGACCGGGCATCTTCTACGTCGCCGCGCGCACGCTCGCCGGCGGACGAGCGGAAGGCATCGCCTCCAGTTTCGGCACGGGCCTCGGCGGCATGGTTCACGTGCTTGCCGGCAGCCTTGGCGTTTCCGCCCTCGTGCTCGCAAGCGCGGAGTTGTTCACGGCGCTGAAGCTGATCGGCGCGGCCTACCTCGTCTGGCTCGGCTTCCGCACCTTCCAGTCCGCCCGCCGCGAGGCAAAGACAATGCTGGAGGGCGGCGCGCCGGCGCCCGCGGTCGGCGCGAGGCGCGCCTTTCGCGAAGGGGTGCTGGTCGAGGCCTTGAATCCGAAGACGGCAGCCTTCTTCCTGGCCTTCATTCCGCAATTCGTGAACCTCGGCGCCGGCCACGTCGCCCTGCAGTTCATGGCCCTCGGCTTCGTGTCGGTGACGCTCAACACGCTCGCCGATGTCGTGGTCGCTTTCGCGGCAAGCCGCATCCGGGAAGGCGCGGCCGGACGTTCGGGCGTGATACGCCGCCTGCGGGAGGCCTCGGGAGGCGCGATGATCGCGCTCGGCATCGGCCTCGCCATAGCCAAGCGCCCTGCCCTCTGATCGCCAAGTCCAGGTTACATCAGAGATCCAGCGACGCTCTGAAAGCGGAAAGCTCCTCGTCGGCGATCGAGACGACATGCTGCGGCTCGGGATAGGCGCGGCCGAGAAGAACCGACAGGGGCGCGCCACGACTTGATCGCGGCTGAAGACTATTGCCAGCAGCGCCTGGCAGGAGCCTCTCAGGGCCGATCGGACTAAATCTGCAATGCGTCGGAGATGGCGTCGTCGAGACGCTCGACGATCGCGTCGATGGCCGAGACGTCGCATATGAACGGCGGCGCCAGCAGCACGTGGTCGCCGTTGACCCCGTCGATCGTGCCCCCCATGGGATAGACGAGAAGGCCGCGCGCCATGGCCGCCTTCTTGATGCGCGCATTGAGTTTCCGTTTCGGATCGAAGGGCTGCCTGGTCGAACGGTCCTCCACCAGTTCGACGCCCATGAACAGGCCGCGCCCGCGAATGTCGCCAATATGGGGGTGGTTCCCGAAGCGCTCGCCAAGCCGGCGCGCCAGATGCGCGCCCATGGCTTTCACATTGTCGAGCAGCCTGTCGCGGGCAATCACCTCTTGAACGGCAAGCGCGGCCGCGCAAGCCATCGGGTGGCCGATATAGGTGTGGCCGTGCTGGAAGAGACCCGAACCGTTCGCGAAGGCATCGAATATCTTCTGACTGAGCAAAACGGCTCCGATCGGCTGGTAGCCGCCACCCAGCCCCTTGGCGATCGTCATCAGGTCGGGGGCGACGCCATCCTGTTCGCAGGCATGAAGCGTTCCGGTGCGGCCCATGCCGCACATCACCTCGTCGAGGATCAGCAAGACGCCGTAACGGTCGCAGATGTCGCGGATGCGGCGGAAGTAATCCGCAACCGGCGGCACCGCGCCCGCCGTCGCGCCGACAACCGTTTCGGCAACGAAGGCCATGACCGTCTCAGGCCCGAGCTCGATGATCTTGTCCTCCAGCGCCTGCGCCGCGCGCGCGGCATAGTTCTCGTCCGTCTCCCCGGCCTCCTGGAAGCGATAGGCAAAGCACGGATCGATGTGGTGCGTCTCGATGAGCAGCGGCCGGAACTGCGCGCGCCGCCATTCATTGCCGCCGGTCGCGAGCGCGCCGAGCGTGTTGCCGTGATAGCTTTGCTTGCGCGCGATGATGTTGCGGCGCTGCGGCTGGCCGATCTCGACGAAATACTGCCGCGCCATCTTGAGCGCTGCCTCGACCGCTTCCGAACCGCCCGAGACGAAATAGACGTGGCTGATGCCGGCCGGGGCATCCGCGACGAGCCGGTCGGCCAAGGCTTCGGCGACTTCGCTGGTGAAGAAGCTGGTGTGGGCATAGGCAAGTCGGTCGGCCTGCCTGTGCATGGCGGCAAGAACATCGGGATGGCCGTGGCCGAGGCACGAAACGGCGGCGCCGCCGGACGCGTCGATATAGGCGCGTCCGTCCGTATCGAAGAGCTCGATGCCCTTGCCGCCGCTGGCGACGGGAAGCGAGGCGTGGATCTGGCGATGCAGGATATGGGTCATGCTTTCCTCCGGCCGCGCGGCGGCAAGATGTGGATGTCGAGTTGGGACAGTTGGTCCTCGGTGCGGCGAATGGCGGCAAGCGCCTTTTCCCCGCCCTTTCCGGCAATCAGCGCCGCGAGGACCTCGCCGACCACGAAGGCAGGCGACATGGTGTGGAAGAAGGACGGGCTTTCCGTCGGAACCAGCACCGACAGCCCGGCGAGACCGGCGAGCGGCGAGACGGCGCTGTCGGTGAGCGCGATCACCGGCACGCCGCCGGCTGCGGCGCGGCGGGCAAGATCGACGGTCAGCCTGGTATAGGGTGCGACGCTGACGACAAACAGCACGTCTTGCGCGGTCGCCAGGCGAATGGCGTCGGTGCCAGTCCCGGATGCGCCGTCCAGCATCACGGCTTTCTCGCCAAGGAAGGGCATGACGTAGCCAAAATGCGCGGCGACCGGATGGCTGGAGCGGAGGCCGAGGCGGAATATCCGGCGGGCTGCGTGCAGCCGCTCGGCC